>JADZAR010000088.1 GCA_020852475.1 Nitrosomonas sp. | reverse complement strand
GCCTGGGGCAGTGTGGTCAGAAAAGATTTTTCCAGCAATTCCCATTCAAGTTCTACGCGCGATTCGAATTCAATGATGTAATCCTGTCCGGGTTCGAGTCCGTCAATGATTTCCACCTTGAAAAAACGCTTGTCCAGACGATCGAAAGGCCTTTCCCAGATATCACCCTGTTCTTTTAAGTGGGTAATGGTTTTGATGATTTCCCCGGTTTCATTTTCTCGGTCCGTTTCGGAATTGACTCTTCTTACAACCAGACGCCAGTTATGCGGTTTTGCCAGCGAAGGCAGTAACGCGCCGACCCAGATTTTGACGGATGTCGTTGTGACCTCATGTACAACCAGAACATACCGGCTGGTCAGTCTCTTGCCCATGATCTATCCTCCTTGATAAGAAAATCCGTAGTTTGTGCGTTCTGCATTCCGCACAGCATTGATACAGGTATCAATTGTATTTTGCGCCATATCGGCGAAACGAACAACCCTGTTACAGGAGCACGCTAATTGGTTTAAAACCGGAAAGGGGATATGTGTGGACGGATTCCAGGTTTTCCGGTTGGAGCCCCGTTTATTGGGTTTGAAGCGATTTTTGGGCGCGGACGGTTTCTGCAATCAAGCTGAAGTAACGTACTTTGCCGGAGTGCTGCGTAAAGACAGTATGGATGGAGTAGCAGGCAATGTGGCAATGTTACGGGAACATTGCCACATTGTTTTGGATTTCGAATTAAAGCGCTTTAACCATGTTCTCAACGACTTTTTTGGCGTCGCCAAAAATCATCATGGTTTTATCCATATAGAACAGATCATTGTCCAGACCGGCATAGCCTACACCCATGCTTCGCTTGACGACCATCACCGTACGGGCTTTATGCGCATCAAGAATGGGCATGCCATAGATGGGGCTTCCAGGAACATTGGCCGCAGGATTGACAACGTCATTTGCACCCAACACCAGTACGACATCGGTATTCGAAAAATCGCTGTTGATTTCATCCATTTCGAGCACCTGTTCATACGGGATTTCCGCTTCGGCCAGCAGAACGTTCATGTGACCCGGCATGCGGCCTGCGACCGGATGAATGGCGAAGCGCACATTAACACCTTTTTCATGCAGCAATTCCGCAAGTTCCTTGACAGCATGCTGGGCTCTGGCAACAGCCAGACCATAGCCGGGGATAATGATAACGCTGTCCGCATTTCCCATCAGGAATGCAGCATCTTCAGCGCTGCCGCTGCGATAGGTTTTTTGCGTGCCGTCATCAGTTGCCGCCGCAGCACCGCCATCGCTGCCAAATCCACCGAGAATGACTGACAGAAATGGCCTGTTCATGGCTTTGCACATGATATAGGAAAGAATTGCACCGGAGCTGCCCACCAATGAACCGGCGATAATCAGCATCGGATTGCCCAGGGAAAAGCCGATGCCGGCCGCAGCCCAGCCGGAATAGGAATTCAGCATCGATATCACAACCGGCATATCCGCGCCGCCGATCGGAATAATAATCAGGAAACCGAGCAGAAACGCGATTGCGGTCATAGCGATAAATGCCGTCCAGTTGGTGGTATCGCTGAAGAAGAACCACAGGCCGCAGCCGATCATAACGATTGCCAGCAACAGGTTGAGCATATGCTGTCCGGTGAAGACGATAGGCGTACCGCTCATGCGCCCTGACAATTTCATGAAAGCAATCACCGAGCCAGACCAGGTCATCGCACCGATGAAAGTACCCAAAAATAATTCCAGTTTACTGCCTGCAGGCAGTACTTCCGGCAGTCCGAACGAGACAGGGTTATTGATTGCTGCAATGGCAATGAATACAGCCGCAAGACCTACTAACGAATGCATAAATGCCACTAATTCCGGCATTGCCGTCATTTGCACACGTTTGGCGATGAGCGTTCCAATTACGGCGCCGATTGCGATACAGCCAACAATCAATGTCCAGTTCTGAGTCAGCGTCATTGTGGTTGTCACGGCAATTGCCATGCCCAGCATGCCAAACAAGTTTCCGCGACGCGCCGACTCCGGCGAACTTAAGCCTTTTAGCGCCAGTATGAAAAATACTGAAGCGACTAAATACGCGAGTGCTACCATATTTGCTGACATTTACGCGCTTCCTTTTTTATCTTTTTTCTTGAACATTTCCAGCATGCGCTGGCTTACCAGAAATCCACCAAATACATTAATCGCGGCAAGCGTAACAGCGACCGCGCCCAGCCATACGCCCCAGTCCATCTCGACAGGGCCAGCCGCCAGCATTGCGCCAACAATGATAATGCTTGAAATGGCATTGGTTACGGACATCAAGGGGGTATGCAACGCAGGGGTTACATTCCACACAACATGGTAGCCGACAAAAATGGCGAGTACAAAAATAGTTAGATTGATAATAAGTGGATCGATATCACCTATCATATTCGCTCCTTTAAAATTCGTTAACTGTATGCTGCAGATAGAACTTCGCAGTCACATCTGAAAAATCGGTATTCGTCAGGCCGGACTGATTATGCTGCCGTCGCTGCATACCAGAGTGCCGGCAATAATCTCATCGCCGCGATCGATGTTTAATTTGCCTTCGGCATCCACGATCAGGTTAAAGAAATTCTGTAAATTGCGTGCATATAAAGTACTGGAATCGGCTGCGACAAGGCCCGGGATGTTGGCGATACCGACGAGATGAACGCCGTGTTTGACGACTGTTTTGTCCAATTCCGACAATGGACAGTTGCCGCCTGCTTCGACGGCCATGTCCACAATGACAGACCCGGGTTTCATGGCCTTTACGGTTTCTTCCTTGATCAATACAGGCGCTGGACGACCGGGAATTAGCGCGGTGGTTATAATGATATCCGCGGCAATGGCCCTGTTATGAATCAACTCACTTTGACGGCGTTTGTAATCTTCGGACATTTCAGTGGCGTAACCTCCTGCCGTTTCAGCACTCGCTTTTTCTTCATCAGTGAGTGGCACCTCGACAAATTTTGCGCCAAGACTTTCAACCTGCTCTTTTGCTGCCGGTCTTACGTCAAAAGCTTCAACAACTGCACCCAGTCTTTTTGCGGTGGCAATGGCCTGCAATCCCGCCACGCCCGCGCCAAGAATAAGAACACGAGCAGCTTTTACCGTACCGGCGGCGGTCATCAGCATGGGGAAAAATCGCTGATAAATATCGGCTGCCATGATGACCGCCTTGTACCCCGCAATATTAGCTTGAGAAGACAAGACATCCATATTTTGCGCGCGTGAGATTCTGGGCAGTTTTTCCATCGAAAAGGCGGTTAGGCCATGTTTTGCGAGCATTTCTATGCCTTCAGCCTTATGCGGCGCCAGCAGGCCTATCAGTATGGCGTCCTTGCGCATCATGGCTAATTCACCAGACTCCGGTCCGCGCACTTTGAGGACAATCTCAGACTGACTGTACAATGTTGCTGCATCGGCGACTATATGCGCGCCAGCCGCTTCAAATTCCGAATCGGGTATGCTTGCGCCTGCGCCTGCTCCGGATTGAACGGATACGCTATGGATGCCCTTTGCAGTATATTTTTTAACAGTTTCCGGCGTGGCTGCCACTCGTGATTCTCCCCCGCGTATTTCTGCAGGTATGCCGATATGCATTGATGATCTCCCTTATTTTGCCAACAGGCTTGCAAACAAAAACTTTAATTATAAAAACAACGGATATTGTGAATAAATGACGAATTATAAATCAATTTACGCCTCGCGTGACAGCTTCCTGGCGGAGGAGACTGTTCAGTAAGTTTCATAAATCGACCAGAGTGCCTTGCCCGTCGGCGCATGCGTGCTGGAAAGCCAGTGCCGCAATAGCCAGATCGCCTAATGCCAGGCCGCGGAAAATAAACGCAGTACGCTCGGTTGCTGTCGAACGCCCCGTGATTTCTTCATTAACCAACGCTGTCAAGTCACCCGAAATCAGATCCGGACGCACGAGCGGTTTTTGCATCTGTGCCTCCTGTTCGCGATCATCGATAATAATGCGATCAAAAACCGGCATGCTTTCCGGAAACCAGGGCGCTGCCAGATCGGTCATCGTAACGAAAGCGCCCGGCTTAAGCCATCGCGCATCCAGGAAGGGTTTTAAAGCGGGCGAAAGCGACACGGATGTGATAATCAGATCCGCATTCTGCACAGCTTCCTGAGCAGTCTTGCTGGCAATTGCAGCCAGACCCAGATTTTCGGCGCTGCGGCAGAGCGCATCACGATTCTCGGTGCCGCGCCCAAACGCGCGGATTTCCTTGAGTGGAAACAAATCGGCAAAACTGTTTAAATGGCTCTGCGCCTGCACACCACATCCGATAAATGCGGCAACAGCGGCGTCAGCATTGGCCAGACGCTTGGCGGCAACAGCACTTAGACCGGCAGTGCGGATAGCTGTCACCCATCCACCGTCCAAAACAGCCAAAGGTATACCGGTATCGCTATCCAGCAAAGTGACCAATGCATAGATACTTTTCAGTCCACGGGTTGCGTTTGCAGGGTTCAGCATCAGCGATTTAACCGCCAGAATTTGAGGGTTATCCGCTGCGGCGAGGGTCGCCATCATGTATCTGCCGTCAGGTGGCGTTATGACTGCTTTAGGCGCGTTCCAGACCTGTGCGGTGCGACGGCTGCGCAACACATGCTCGATACTGGCTATTACTGATTCTGAGGATAATTGCAGCTGTTTGAGCAGACTGTGCGACAAGAAGCGGATTTTTATAGATTCCTGAGCATTCATGATCTTGTTGGTGTGCAAACAGTTTAAAAGACGTTGTGAGAGCCGGCCAGCAAAAGTTGTTGCCTTATGCGTTTGCAAGGGGAATGAAGTAAAACAGTGCTGTGCGGTTTTCTTACTCTTATCCGACTGATGCAAGGCGCTGTTTTCAATATACATCTAATTGCAATTCATGTATTGAAAAATTATCCAAAAAACTGCATATTGTTTCCAGACTACTGACCTGAGCGATAGGTACGGGAATTTGTTGATTTCTAACTGAATGATAATGGAGGTGATGTTATGGATTTACATAAACTCAATCCTTGGAACTGGTTTAAGCATGAAGAAAACGGAAATAAAACCCTGCCCGTCAAACGGGAAAATCAAGTTCTGGAGCGGTCTCCGAATGACTTGCAGTTGAGTCAGCTGCATCGTGAGATAAACCGGTTGTTCGAAAATGCTTTTCGCAATTTTGGATTTCCCATGCATTCCCATACGGAATTCATGAGCCCGTTTCTTTCGGATGAATTTGCTTCCGCCTTCAGAGCGGATGTGAATATTGCGAGTAGCGACAATCAGTATACGATTACGCTTGAGGCGCCCGGACTCGCGCAGGATGATCTCTCGATTGAATTGCAGGACAGGACTCTGGCTATAAAAGGCGTTAAAGAACAGGAGAAGGAAGAAAAAGATCAGCTTTATTACCGCAAAGAAAGACGGTTTGGGTCTTTTCAGCGCGTGCTTGCCGTACCGGATGATGCCGATGTCGACAATATACATGCTGTTATGGACAAAGGCGTTTTAAGTATCCACATCCCGCGTAAGGTGGTTGACCAATCCAATGTGAAAAAAATCAGCATCAATAATAAGCGTTGATCATGATGCTATCGGGCTGTTCCAGTCTGCGGTAAAAAAGCTGCGTACCTGGAACAGCAATACATCCGGGTGTATTTGTTAAGCAGTAAGCTGTATATCGCCGATGATCGGCAATTTGAAAACCCAAGGATTCGGGGAAACGCCAAAGGTGAGTCCAAGCAGATTGAACTCAAAACCTTCAATGCGGCTGATTACAAAGCCGAATAATCCGAAAACCGAAAATTGGAAACCGCTGCCACTCGGTGGTTTGGCAATCAGGCGATAGCCTAAATAGTCTTTTCCAATCGCTGTCGATGGCAGATTCAGCTCCAGTTCAGGGACTGCGCGCGAAATCCAGGCAGTGAATGAATTGGAGTTCGGGCCGGGCCAAAGCGTATAACTTTGCGAATAGGGATATTCCTGAGCAGCCCGATCAATGCGCGCAATCAGTTCGTCGACATTTTCTCCACGTTTGTCGGCTAGAATGACGGGCATGCTGCCATACCAATACCTGTCCGGAATCTGGTCATATATCGCCAGCACCGGCAGTCTGCTGCGCTGCCGCCAGCCGATCACCTCGTAAATGGTGTAGGTTTGTGCATTGGTTGGTTTTACGGCAATCCAGGTGTGGATGCCGAAATAACCGCGCCAGCCGAATGCACGGGCGCCATAAACCTGCACCACAGCTTCGGGCGTTAGTGCAGGGTCAGGCGCAATACCGGCGGAAATCCGGCTTGCCGTGCGCCATTTTCCCTGGACATCCGCGGGAAAAGTGATGAGCAGCGCAAGGCATGAGGCAATGCCAAAGAACAGTGCGTGGTGAAAATACGAAGTATGCATTTTTCCAGAAACAATTTAATTTTGTATTACAAATGCATAAATTGTAGCGGGTGTTAATACCATTTTGACTGTGAATTGTTATTCATATTCGGATAAGGCGATCATGGCATGCCGGTGAACAAATTCCGGTTGATAGGGATGCGTGGTTCTGGCGTACTGAGCCTGAATTTTCTTGACGTAATTTTTTGTTTCCGTGTAGGGTGGTATGCCCTTATGTCTTTCTACCGCCCCTTCTCCGGCATTATATGCCGCGATGGCCAGTATGACATCGCCCTTGAAAAACGCAAGCAACCAGCGCAAATAAGCCATGCCGCCCTTGATGTTTTCTACCGCATCAAATGTGTTTTTGACATTGAAGCGTTCGGCTGTCTCAGGTATCAGTTGCATTAATCCTTGTGCATTCTTGTGAGAAACCGCCTGTGCATTGAACGCGGATTCAACCGTAATAATCGCCATGACAAGCGCCGGATCGAGACTATATTGTGGCGCAAGCTCTTGAACAATATCAAAATAAGGTTTGCCGGAGTAGTCGATGTCGAAGTTTTCATTATCGGCGACTGACTGCATGCATTCCGGAAGCGCCGGTTCTGTCGATGAATCGAGAAATCGCATCATTTTATAGGCATGTGCATGTCCCAGATCGGCCGCCATGCTGAATAATTGCGCGGCAATGGCGTCATTGCGCGGCACGCCTCGAGCGTTGGCGTGCATCCAGCCCAAGGCATACAGTGCTTCGCTGTAACCCAGGCTGATTGCCTGACAATACAGTTCGATGGCTTTGCTGTAGTCTCTGGGCAAGCCTTCACCGTGCTCATATTGTTTCGCCAGTGCGACGAGCATTCTTGCGTCATCTGCGGCATTCTGCAAATCCTGTGGCGAATCTGCGGCAAAGGTTCCCGCTGCTGCCGGGCCGCTAATCAAGAGATAGCAGACTAAAATCAGTGATTGGATTGATCTTTTTAAATACATATCGGGTCTATTCATTTGCTGTGCGCGATCGATTTTATAACGTTCCTGAAAAGAACTGCTTTAACTATTGAGTAAGCAAAATTCATGCCGGAATAATAAATGGTTAATTATTCAATATATTATAATTTCTGTTTGGAGAAATTATAAAATAGTGTAAAGAATTTCGACAGGTAAAATACGCTATCGCAATAATTCCAGCGGACAGCCACCATAACATTATCTGCGTAACGAACGAAGTGTATTTGATGCTCTGGTATGACAGTAAGGCTGAATGTGATTTTCTATCTTGACGCCACAGAGGTTTCGTCAAATAATCAGTAAAATACTGACTGCTCATATGCATTGACTGTGATAGCTGTCGTATTCTTATCGCACTGTAAAATTCGGCATCGATAATTTCCCTACGAGTGAGACCGGGAAATGAATAACAAAACGACCGAATTTTGTTTGGAGGTACGGTATCTATAGTCCGAGTGTTTTTCTGCGAACTTATTGGAGTTATCAATGCTGCGCTGGTCAGTCATTTTTTTCACATATTCAATGCTTAGCCCTTTAGGACTGGCCTGTTCTGCGCCTGTTTTGGCGGCAACGGAGGTTCTTCCCGAGGGCTACAGGAATAAAATAGATACAGCGGTAATGCGCAACGCCGTTGATAGGCCAGCGCTCTTGGCGACTATGGCCTGGATAAGACAGTTGGCTGATAGCACGAACGATCCGTCCGTGATTGCAGAACTGGCGCGACTGGAATGCGCCAATGCGGATGTTGAGCGTGAGAAAAACAAGCGGATGGCGCTTTATAACAATTGCCTCGAAACGGCGGATAAAGCACTTGCGGGCAATGCCGACGAGATTGTGGCGCTTTACTGGAAAGCAGTAGCGATGGGAAAGTTGAGCGAGGAAATGGGTATTTTAAACTCCCTCAGAATGACTCGTCCCATGGAAAAACTGTTTCTGCGCGTCATTGCATTGGATGAACGCTACGATAACGCGGGCGGCCATAAGGCCCTTGGCCGCATGTATTTCAGATTGCCCAGTTTTCCGATCAGTTTTGGCAATAAGGAAAAAGCAGTGTTCCATCTCAAACGCGCATTAGAACTTTATCCGCACGATATCATTGCCCGGGCCTTTTACGCCGAAGCGCTTTACGATATGGGGAAAAAACAAGAAGCGATTCAACTGGCCGAAACTATTGTGGCGATGCCGATTGAAACCGAACACCGTTTCAGATACAGCCGATTTGTCGAAATCGCGCGCAATATAGTTAATAAAGGCAGATAAGTATATTTTGAAATATCAAAATCAGTGATCAGAAGATCTGAGACAAATGGAGTGCCGACTCAAAATGTCGCATTTGGTTTTGGATTGCGTGCAAGATTTCTGGAAAATTTGTCGTAAGTAAAAGCTTTAGGGTTTTCTCAATGGCAACACGTACAAATTTCGTTCTTGTTGATTTCGAAAATGTTCAGCCGAAAGATATCGATTTGCTCAAAGATGGACCTTTCAAAGTTAAAATATTTCTTGGTCCAAATCAGTCTAAGATTCCGATTACGTTTGTCGCTGCGCTCCAATCCTTGGGAGAAGATGTTGAATACATCATCCTGGAGACAGCAGGAAACAATGCTCTTGACTTTTGTATTGTATATTACATCGGAATTTTATCCATGCTCGAACCAACTGCTTTTTTCCATGTTATCTCCAAAGACACGGGGTTTGATTCTTTGCTGAAACATCTTAAAGGAAAAAAGATTTTTGCGTATCGATCCACCTGCATTGCCGATATTCCCTACTTTAAGTCCGCACCTCTCGTCGCTCCAGATTTCCAAATAAATGCTGTTGTTACAGATCTAATTCGTCGCAAAGCATCAAAACCGCGGACACAAAAAGCTTTGCAAAACACACTTAACTCACTCTTTAAAAATGAGTTATCGGCGCTGCAACTAACCGCATTGTTTTCGGAGTTGTGTAAACGTGGTTTTGTCAGGGTAGAAGGGGCTAAGGTTAGCTATGCGCTACCAAACGAAATCTGACGAGCAAGTCGGTCCTTGATGTTTTGTTCCAGCATGCGCTCTTGCCAAGAAACTATTTTAATTTTTCAGTATTTTTACGTTCAGGGTTTTTAGCGTTTAGCAAATTGCGGTCAATGAAATGCTTTGATCTTTACGCTGTTGAATTCTCCTTATGTTTTTAGTTCTTCTTTATTATTCTGCTTGAAGTTTGAATCAAATGCTGGTTTCATGGTAACTGAAATTTTGCGATTATTTTTTAATTGAACTACTCATTGCTTTTTCTGAAGTAAGAAGGGGGAGAATTTAACGGACTCATGTCGTCGTAGCAGTCAGGAAAATTTATGGAGGCATAGTATGGGCGATGAAATTCCATCCAGCCGGTTCAGCGCCGAGGAAGTTGAAAAATTCAACGCGCGGCTACAGCAGGAAACCCGATTAATCGGCGACTGGTTTTCGGAGCAACGTTTTGCGCCAGAGCACAGGATGTTCGGTTATGAACTTGAAGCCTGGCTGATCGACGAACATTATCAACCCGCGCCAGTTAACGAGCAGTTTCTGAAAGCACTGAATCATCCTCTGGTTGTTCATGAACTCGCCAGCTTTAACATAGAACTCAACAGCCTGCCGCAACATCTGAGCGGGAATGTGTTCAGTGATATGCAAAAAAACCTCAGCCAGATTTACGATGTGTGTCGCAGGCAGGCGCAGTTACTGGGCTCGGATGTGCTGGCTATCGGTATTTTGCCGACGGTCAAGGAAACCGATCTGACGTTAGCCAACATGTCGAATTCTCCGCGCTACCGGGCGCTGAATGAGCAGGTATTACAATTAAGGCACGGCCGTCCTTTGCATATCAATATCAAGGGTGGCGAGCATTTGCAGATACAACATGATGACGTCATGCTGGAAGCCGCTGCAACGTCGTTTCAGTTGCATTTACAGGTTCCGCTGCATCAGGCTGCGCGCTACTTTAATGCGGCTGTTATTTTGTCCGGTGCAATGGTTGCGGCAACAGGTAATGCGCCATTTCTGTTCGGCAAGCGTTTATGGGAAGAAACACGGATACCCCTGTTTGAACAGGCGGTGTCCGTTGGCGGGCATCGCACGGATGACGAAGGGGATTTGAAGCGTGTTTTCTTTGGAACCGGGTATGTGGTTGATTCATTGTTCGAATGTTTCCAGGAAAATCTGGATCACTTTCCGGCGGTTCTTCCGGTTTTGTTTGATGAACCACCCGAAAGGCTGGCGCATTTACGTTTGCATAACGGCACAATCTGGCGCTGGAACCGTCCGCTGATTGGTTTTGATGCATACGGAGAACCGCATTTGCGTGTCGAGCATCGAGTCATTTCGGCCGGTCCCAGTATTGTCGATATGACAGCCAATGCAGCGCTGTTTGCCGGTGCAGTACAAAGTCTGATCGCGCGTCGGCAGCCACCCGAGAGTGCGTTGACATTTAATCATGCCCGGCATAATTTCTATCAGGCTGCGCGTTTGGGACTGGCGGCCGATCTTTATGGGTTGGGAGGGGGAGTCATGAGTGCAAAAACATTTATTCTGCACCAGTTGATCCCGCTTGCCCGTCAAGGACTTGATCAACTTGATGTCAACACGCACGATATTGATTATTACCTGGATATTATCGAGCAGCGCATTCGAAGCGAGCAGACCGGTACGCAATGGCAGCAGCGGTACGCTGCGAACTGCGGTTATGACATGCAGGCATTAACGGCGGCTTATGCGCAACTGCAACACGCTGGCAAACCTGTGCATGAATGGCCGGTTTGACATGCGCAACGATGTAAAAAAATAAGCATATGTTAACAATCCGACAGGATCTTCCCGAAGGCTTGCTTGATCTGCCATCACATGAGTTGTACAAAAAACTCGATGGCTCGACATTGTTTCAATTGCCGGGGCGGCGCGCTGAGCCGATTTTTATTTCCGTTTTGCTGCATGGCAATGAGCCGGTCGGATGGAATGCGATACGTCATATTCTGTATCATCAGAAGCATGAATTACCCCGCGCGCTGTCGCTTTTTGTCGGCAATATAGAAGCCGCGCGTTATCATCAGCGACATCTCGAACAGCAGCCTGATTTCAATCGCATCTGGCCCGGTGCAGACGGTTGCAGTGCGGAAACGGCGAGTGATGCGCCGGAGTATGCGATGGCGAAAAAGGTTTATCAACTCATGGCGAGCGCTAATCTGTTTGCCAGTATCGATGTACATAACAATACGGGTTTGAACCCGCATTATGCCTGTGTAAACAAACTCGACACCGCTTTTCTGCATCTGGCGACACTGTTCGATCGTACCGTCATTTATTTTACCCGCCCCGAGGGCGTGCAATCTCTCGCGTTTTCCAGTCTTGCGCCATCGGTGACGCTGGAATGCGGACAACCCGATAATCCGCAGGGTGTGGCGCACGCCATTGAGTATTTGTCGGCCTGTTTGAATCTGGCTGAAATTCCACAGCATCCGGTTGCCAGGCAGGATATTGAGTTATTTCACACTGTTGCAATCGTGCGTGTTGCGCCTGGTGTTGAGGTGGGATTTCAGGATGAAGCGTTCGATTTACGTTTGATTGACCATATCGATCATCTTAACTTTCGCGAGCTGCCTTCAAACACGGTGATTGGCTGGCAGAAGAATCAACAGGCGCTTGCCCTCAGAACGGTTGACGAACACGATCGGGAAGTATCTTCGCAATTTTTTCACCTGGATGGCAATGTGCTCAAAATCAGCCGACCGGTGATGCCTTCCATGTTGACGCGTAATATCCGGATTATTCACCAGGACTGCTTGTGCTATCTGATGGAGCGCCTGGCTTTGCCCGATACGCAGGTCAGGCGCGCTGATGCTGAGAATAATATCGATGCATGACAAAAATGAAGAAAGGATAGCTTGTTGGTTTTGTTGATTCTGTTGGCTTAGCGGCTGCCATAACGTTGGCGATAGTGCGTAACCGCATCGAGATGGCTGCGCAATGTGTCGTGATGCAACAGGTAATCCATCAAATCATCCAGAGTGATAATGCTGATAACCGGAATGCCGTGGGTTTCTGTGACTTCCTGAACGGCTGACAGCATTCTCGTGCCGCGTTCCATTCTGTCCAGCGCAATCACTACACCACAGGGCTGTGCTTTTGCGCCGGTAATCAAGTCGACCGATTCGCGCACCGATGTGCCTGCCGATATGACATCATCGACGATCAGAACACGTCCGGTCAATGGCGCACCGACCTGAATGCCGCCTTCGCCGTGGTCCTTGGTTTCCTTGCGGTTAAAGCAGAATGGATAGTTCCGGCCCGTCTCGGCCAGTGCGATGGCGATGGCGCTGACCAAGGGTATGCCTTTGTATGCCGGGCCAAACAGCATGTCAAACGGTAATCCGGCAGCAAGAATGGCTTTCGCGTAAAATTGTCCCAGCTGGTGCAGTGAGTCGCCGTCGTTGAATAAACCGGCATTGAAGAAATAAGGCGACAATCGCCCTGCTTTGGTTTTAAATTCGCCAAAACATAATACTTTACGTTCAATGGCGAAGTCGATAAACGCCTGTTTATAGTTGGACATGATAAAACAAGAATCAAAAAACGATGCAGATTATAACGCTTAATGTCAATGGCGTGCGTGCGGCGGCCAGAAAAGGTTTTTTTCAGTGGCTGCCAGCGCAGGCGGCGGATATCGTGTGTATCCAGGAAGTCAAGGCGCAACGCGCCGATCTGGATCAGGAAATGATCGCTCCGGCAGGGTTTCATGGTTACTTTCATTGCGCGCAAAAAAAAGGATACAGCGGTGTCGGTATTTATTGCCGCGACAAACCGGATAATGTAGTTGAAGGGATCGGCATCGAGGAAATTGATCAGGAAGGTCGTTTTCTGCGAGCCGATTTTGGCGATTTAAGCGTGATCTCGCTTTATCTGCCTTCCGGCTCCAGCGGTGACCACCGGCAGGCGTCAAAATTCTTTTTTATGGAACGTTTTTTTCCGATCCTGCAGGAATTGATTGCCCAGGGCCGCCAGATCCTGTTGTGTGGCGACTGGAATATTGCGCATCAGGAAATCGATTTGAAAAACTGGCGTGCAAATCAGAAAAATTCCGGTTTCCTGCCCGAAGAACGGGCATGGCTGACACGTGTTTTCGACGAAATCGGTTATGTCGATGTCTTCCGCAAGCTGAATCCCGATCCGGATCATTATACCTGGTGGTCAAATCGTGGCCAGGCCTGGGCCAAAAATGTCGGCTGGCGTATCGATTATCAGATCGCCACGCCGGAGATTGCGAACAAAGCCCGGGAAGCTGTGATTTACAAAGAATCCCGCTTCTCGGATCATGCGCCTTTGATCATCCACTACGATCACCCATAATGAAGACTGCCGCAGACTCAAGCTGGCTCAAAACGCTCAGTATCTATATGCATCCGCGCGTCCTTGGAATGTTGTCGCTGGGGTTTTCGGCAGGATTACCACTGCTGCTCATTCTTGGCACATTGTCTTTCTGGCTGCGCGAGGCGGGAATTGACCGGACGACCATTGGTCATTTGAGCTGGATCGGACTTGCCTACAGCTTCAAATGGTTGTGGTCGCCGCTGGTTGATCGCATGCCGCTGCCGGTACTGACGCGCGTGCTCGGGCGGCGGCGAGCCTGGTTGCTGTTGTCGCAGATCGTTATCATGCTGGCATTGATCGGTATGGCCGGTACCGATCCTGTCATCAGTCTTTCCCATATGGTTTTTTTCGCCCTGGCGGTCGCTTTTGCCTCTGCGACGCAGGACATAGCGCTCGATGCCTATCGTATCGAAGCCGTTGCCCTGGAATTGCAGGGCGCCATGGCGGCAACCTATCAGGCGGGTTACCGGGCGGCCATGATTCTGGCGTCGGCGGGGGTTTTATGGATTGCCGCATCGGTGGATTCATCTGCCGCAACCTATGATCATCTGCCTTGGCGTTTTGCGTATCTGGTCATGGCGGGCTGCATGAGCGTCGGCATTATCACCACGCTGATTATCCGTGAACCGGATGTGCCGTTCAGCCGGTTGCTGTCGGAAAATGAACATCATGCCCGGCGTGTCCTGGCCCGATGGAATCTCGGCCCGCGATTGACATCTTTTCTGGTGTGGCTGTATGGCGCCTTGATTGCGCCATTCAGGGACTTCATTGTACGTCATGGCAAGCAGGCGTTGCTCATTCTTGCATTGATCGCACTGTATCGTATTTCCGATGTGGTGATGGGCGTGATGAGTAATCCGTTCTATGTCGACATGGGTTATACCAAGGAAGAAGTGGCTACCGTTTCAAAAGTCTATGGCGTGCTGATGACCATACTGGGCGCGGCGATTGGCGGTCTCCTGATTGTCAGGATCGGTATTATGCGGACACTGTTTATCGGCGCCGTTTTGTCGGCAGCCACCAATCTGTTATTTGTCTGGCTGGCCGGGCGTGGGCACGATGTCAGCGGTCTGGTATTCACGATTTCAGCCGACAATCTGTCAGCTGGTATCGCTTCCAGCGCATTCATTGCGTATCTTTCCGGACTGACAAATACGGCCTATTCGGCTACACAATATGCACTGTTCAGTTCGGTAATGTTATTGCTGCCCAAATTTGTGGCGGGTTTCAGCGGACAATTTGTCGATGCGTATGGCTATGAAAGTTTTTTCATCGCTACCGCGATGATCGGGATACCTGTGCTGTTTCTGGTCAAGCTGGCAGGCACGGCGACATTTGAAACCGCAGCGGATGTAAATAAAACCGACACTCGAGAATAGATTCGCTTGCTATTTCAGCAGATAGAAATAGCCGGACCTGCGCAGCTAGCCGTTTTTTAGCAAGGTTTGTTCTATTTGTCGCTTGATGTGTTCAAACGATGCCAGAATCTGATTCGAAAGCTGCTCAGCTTGTTGCCAGTCATTGTCTGCGCCAGCTATTTCAAGGCCATCGCAAAGTTCGGCGAAATGATGGGCGCCCAAGGTTCGTGCGGAAGATTTCAGTTTATGGCCTAGTCGCCCCATTGATTTGATGTCGCGATGCTTTTTTGCTGTTTCTATTTCGCTTAATGTCTCTTCCGCAACCTGTATAAATTTCCGGCTGAATTTGCGTACTAACTCATTATCGTTATTTAACACATGTCTTAAAGCATTGATGTTGATGAAGGCATGATTGTGCTGACTATCCGTTAATTCTTGTTTGATTTCTTCGAGTTGTTTCTTGTCAGGCAGCCATTTCGCAAGTATCAGATACATTTGGTCCTGATAAATCGGTTTCGCGATAAAATCGTCCATGCCCGCGTCTAAACACCGTTGGCGATCTTCCTGTGTGGCGTTTGCAGTCATCGCAATAATAGGAAGACGTCTGAATTTCAGTTTACTGCGGATGCGGCGTGCGGTCTCATAGCCATTCATGACCGGCATTTGCACATCCATGACGACGAGATCATATTGCGCTGCAATTATCTTCTCCATCGCCTGCTGACCATTGTCTGCGCAATCAGCCCTGCAACCGACCATTTCCAATAAATGTCTGGCAATCATCTGATTGGCGGGGTTGTCTTCAATTAAAAGAATATGTGTGCCATTTAACAGCATTCTTGCCGATGCAATTTCATCCATCAGAGCGACTCCCTGTGATTAGCACCATCGTAAATCCATGACTGTTCATGACGATAGGCTGCCCCGAAAGATGAAAGTGGATTCATCCATCGGAGCAGCCGGTTTGCTGCCGGAAAAGGCAATCCGTAAGCCAATTTCATGCTTTAACTGAAATTTCGGATCTTTCCCGCTTGAATTACCGATTTCAAGGTTCCGGTTGCAACTGGCCTGATTCGGATTGCGCCTTTCTAATCTCGCTTTCCAATTTTTCTATCTGTAATTCCAGATCTGCGACCCTGTTCCCGGACTCAGTCGCTTTCGGCACGCTCTGCGACCGTGCTGCGAGTTTGTTTTCCAATGCTGTCATCCGTTCCAGTAACTGATCGCTCACTCGCTCACTTTCCGGTCCGGCCACGTGCGTAAATTCGACGCTGTCCTCGTAAGGCTCGCGCGTGGTGCCGGTAATCCGGATTATCACGCCTGCGACAAGACCGCCAGTCAGTGCGATACCCAGCGTAATACCGATACCGGTCAATTGCGCGGTGGCTATGCCCGGCACTACCAGCAGTGCGCTGAATCCACCCAGAAGTCCGGGCAAGCCATGCAGATTATGTACACCACAAGTGTCAACAAGATTAAATCTGCGTTCCAGCAGCGGTAACAGGAATACATAGCCAATAACCGATACGGCGCCGGAGAGAAGGCCGATTCCAAATGCGCCCGTCGGAGAAACGACATCGCATACCGATCCTATGCCGACACCGCCGGCCAGGGCGGCATTCGCCATATCCACCATTGATGTTTTGCCGCCATTCAGTTTATAGCTCAAAAAATAGGTCGCTATTGTCGCGCCCGATAGTGCCAGCAAGGTATTGGCAATCGTCTGTGGCATATCTTCGAGTGGTGACAGCGCTGTCGCGAAGCTTGGCCAGAAAAGCCACAGCACCATAGAACCCAGCATTGCGAAACGATCCGATGTGGGATCCGATTCGATCGGCTTGCTGCGCTGATACTGCGTGGTCAGCACGATGGACATCGCCAGGCCGAAATAGGCGCCAAATGCATGAATGACGATCGATCCGGCCGTATCCTGGAAACCGTCGGTCAAACCGAAAGCATTATCCAGCACGACCCATTCATTGAGCAGATAAAGCGGCACCAATAAAAGCGCCAGCAGCGCATACTGAAATACGCGCAGCCGCCCAAGCACGGCGCCCATTGCGATTAGAGCGGCAGCCACCGACAGTTCGGCGAATAAAATGGCGTCGAGAGTGTGCGGTGACAGCGCATGTCCGAAAATGCCGTTGGCGCGCAATAAAACATAGAGCGGCAATCCGGTTGCAACAACGAGATAGGTGCCCGTCACCGCGCCAAAACCATAGCGGCGGACAAAAACCATCAAAAAGCCGAAACCGACCAGCAGCATGGCGAGGATATGAATGATGTAATTGTATTGCGCGACAATGCGCGCCTCATTCATAACCGCTATCTCTTCAGCGCCGGCCCAGCAACTGAAGCTCAGCAAAAATAAACCTGCTGCACCCAGCAGCATCAAGCTATGGCATTTTTTCATATGAATTTCCTTGTATTATCAACCTATAGATGCATCCTATAAGGTATTTCTTGAAAGAAAAATACTATCGCTGTTCTAACTCAAGCAATTCCTTGCCTGAGCGTCTGTCGTATCTAAGTCATCGTGGTGAGCCAGGTGGGAAAAGCGAGTACGGATTTTCTCAATTCTGAGGCGCATAGCAAGACTATGTAACGAAAAATTGAGGAGAGATATGAATCGCGCTTTCTCATTGATGCAATAAATGAGCCTTTAACCCGACGGACATTGGGAGTCTGAACGCAATTTCCCATTTAAACAATAGGGTTATGCAAATTTGAAGGAAATAATTGAAATAAAATTAAATGACGTGTTCTGGATGATTCAGCAGAAAGAGAAAAGCAGAAGATAAAACATTCCCGGATGCGGGTGGGTTGCACTGAATCAACAGTAATTTCAGCACAACCCTGTTTTATGAAGATTCAACACTCTTTTTCCAATGGTAAAAGGTTTTCATTACACGAATGGTTGCAATCAGAGAATTTTTTCCTCGAGAGAAACGATCAGTAATTTCCGATTATTTCCCGTCGAATATCCTTGTCGTCAAAATAGCTGTCATCATCGGCACATTCCATTTCGTCGATAATTCTCACTACACGGCTATCCTCGAAAAGATCTTCAACAACACAATCGTCATCAAACTTGTCAAAAGAAAATTCAATTTTCATTTTAAACACCTCCTTGATTAAACTGGGCAAATCTATTAGACATCAATTAGCGTATCTGTAAAAGCGAAGAAAGTTAGTGATTTATCCCACAATTCCCTTTTTGGGTGCGCAAGTAACTCTTTCTGGCGGGGAAGTTGTTGCTTTCAGCACTGTCTCATCCGGTCGTCAGACTCACTTATTTCAGGAAAATCAATCCTATGCTAGTATTTAACCTACACTGGGAATCCAGGTTTAAGGATCTGGCCAGTACATGAATAATAATCTGGGGAGAGCAATGGATGTCTACGCTGCGCCAAATTCCAATTGACCGGGCATGTGCAATGCTTTCGGCCATAAGAGAATTTTACGACCTGTCTGCGTCTGATCTGGAAGAGATCGCCAGGCAGTGCAGCTGGTATCGTTATGAAGAAAACGAAGAAATTGTGCATTTTCAGGATAAATCAAACAGCGTCTTTTTTATTGCTCAGGGAGACATTAGGGTTACCTATCATGCGTTATCCGGCCATGAAGTCATCCTTTGCGATCTGACAACTGGAGAAATGTTTGGCGAATTGACCGCAATCGACGGGAAGTCCCGTTCGGCGACAGTCATTGCCAGAAACGGCGTGCTAGTGGCTTCCATGACAGCCACTGATTTCAAAAGTGTGATCTATGCCAACCGTCAGGTGGCCGAGGCCATACTCAAACGGCTTGCGGGTGAAGTGCGTCGATTAACAGAGCGCGTTTACGATTTCAGTACGCTTGCTGTCAGCAATCGCATACAGGCTGAACTGTTGCGTCTGGCGAAAAACCATATGACAGGTCCCAATGTTGCGGTTGTCTCTCCTTCTCCGACACACTTTGATATTGCCAATCTGGTCAGTACGCACCGCGAGGCCGTAACGCGCGAGCTCAGCAATCTGGCCCGCAACAACCTGATTCTGCGTAAAGGACATGATCTGCATATCCTCGATGTGGCAAGACTGACGGATATGGTCAATCTGGTGCGCGGCAGTAGTTGAGTTAAACGGTGTGCGCACTTGATGTTACAGGCGGTCTTTTCTCTTCTCTTCTTTTCTATCCTTTAATTGAACAACTAATGATGGCAGTTACACAGTCATTGAGGCAGTCCTGTTGGAGCTGGGTATTTTTGATTAAGCCGAAAAAACGGCTCACCAGGCTGAAGAGCTAGCGGTGCTCGTCAACAGGGGAAGGCGCTACGCTCGATTTCTCTTGATTTAGGCAGCGTCTATACCTATTAAGGGGTTTTCGGTTGATTTATAACAAGCCTCATTCAGCGAATGTCAGGCGATGGCAATTCGAGAGGACTAAAATCGACACGTGCATAGCCAAGCAGCATACCTGATGCGAACGCCAGATCGATTTGAGCTACTTGATAATCCACGATGGCGGTTATTTCGCGTATTTGCGCCTGACCCAGATCAGTCAAGGCTTCGAGCACTTCTCGCATGGTTCGCATTCCTTGTTCGAACTGACGCCGTTCCGCATCGTAATTGACACCGGCGACAATGACATTTTGACGTGCGGCCAGAACCCGTTGCCAGTTACGTTCGATGACGTCAACCGTATCGAGAACTTCTCTGCGCACCATTAACTCACGAGCCTGTTGCGATGCCAGCCGCTGGGTGCGAATCAGCATTGCTTCATCCAACTGGGCGCGTCTGCGTTGATTGGTCAGCGGCATTTCGAATGTAATTCCGGCTCTAAGATCCGGGTTGTTAAAGCCGCCGAGCGACTCCCATGTGGTTCCAAACGAATTGCCGCGTTCAAGCGTTCCGTACCGGAAGTCGAGATTTGCGATCGGGAGAATCTGGTTTTCACGAAAGCCAATCTCGATCCCGTCCCGAATGATTTGCAGTTCCAGTTCAATAAGCTCGGGGCGTTCCTTCAAGGCACGCTGCACCAGCGCTTCCGCATCAAGATCGAGTCCGGCGAGACGGGGCTCTGCAGTTGTTTCAATCATTGGTCTGCCACGCAATGGCAAGTGGCTGCTGTTGAGATGTACCTTGAGATCACGCTGTCCCAGTCGCCAGGCAGTTTCAGCGTTGATTAACGCTTCCAGACGTTCATATACACCCAACTCAGAGCGGGTGATCTCGACGCGCGGACTCAGCCCCTGTTCAACGCGTCGACGGACCATTTCAAGGTTTTCCGAGGCAATTCGGTATTGTTCGGCACGGACATCCAGGAAACGGCGCACAGCGTATAGCCGCCAGTAGGCTTTTTCTGCGCCGGCCAGAATACGGAGTGCTGCGAGATTTGTGCGTATTTGCGATACGCGTTGTCCAACGCGCGCTATTCGAATGGCGGCGAAACTGGCATCGGGACCAGCGTTGCGCAGCAGCGGCTGACTAAACGAAAATCGTGTAGCGGCTAGAACCTGGTCGAAGCGCTGTGGATCTTTAATGTCCTTTTGGCTCAAAAGCCCGCCGGCCGATAGTGTGCCGCCGGTCGGCAATGGAATTTCAAGTCCAATGTCCATATCGATCAGTTCGCGTCGCTGTTCGATTTCAGTCAGTTTGACTATCTGGCCGCTAAGTGCGGGATTAACTGAGGTAAAATCTACTAATGGACCATCGATCGGCGGAGTATTGTAACGACGATACGCGAATCGTCCGCCAATTAATGCATCAAACGCACCTTCTTCCGCACTGACACGGGCGCGGGCGATTTCCGGATCGAGCAATGAAACCTGCAAATCCAGATTGTTGTGCAACACCAGTAGGCGCAGATCCTCAATAGACAATAGCACTGTATCCTGTTCAAACATTTCTACTGCGTGTGGCAGCTCGCTTTTTTTGACGGGGATACGCTGGCGAATGTTTTCAAGACCCTGATCGATGGTGGTCGGTTCGGCGATCAGGACGTCGTCCAGTGATTGTTGTCGAAGTCTTGATGCCGCATCATTGTAAGGCAGGTCTATCTGACCGGGTCCGCCGGGCACAAGATTGCAACCCGCTGCACCGATTACAGCAAACATCGAAAAAATCCGTCTAATGACATTCATCGAAATTTGTTTTTTTCAATCTTTTTCGAGTCAGGTTCGGATAACGCGATAACGGGTGGAAAGCCGTTTAGCTGGCGCCAAAGTTCATACCATAGCGCCACTTCGTTGAGCAGAATCCATCCTTTGGCACGGACTCCCTGGCGCAGCCACTGTTCGTCGGGCCAGGGTTGATCGTCGGGGTCGGGTACGATAAGAAGCCGGAAACGACCATGCCCGCTATCAGTTGGATCGACGAAAGCAACGATGCCGCCAAAAGTCCCGACGGCGACTGACGGCCAACCTACGAATTGTATTGCAGGCCAGCCTTCAAATTGCAGGCGGACTTTGCGTCCAGACTGGATCAGTGGCGCATCAACGCCGCGGACCCACAGTTCGACAGCCGGTTGGCGGGCAACGGGTACAATCTGCAAAAGTACCTCTCCTTGTTTTACGATCGAGGATTCTGTGTTGACGCGCAGGCGAAAAACACGCCCATCGCGTGGTGCTGTGACCATTTGCGTCTGCTGTGCACGCAGTTCGCCTTCGAGATCGGCTATTTTGGCACGGATTTCAGCGGCTTTCGACGAAGCTTCCTGCATTTTTGCACGGGCTTCTTCAAGCTTGGCATTGGCGATCTCGCGCTCTTCACCAAGTTCAGCTATGGCGTTACGCTGGGAAGCTTTAAGTGCTTCGACATCGGCTTCGGCGCTTGCGACTGCGGCTTCCGTTCGCTTGCGTTGCGCTGTTGCTTCAAGCAGTTTAATTTCCTCGATAAATTCGGGTGACAATCGTGCTATCCGTGCTTCTTGTTCACGTGCGAAATCGCGTTCAGCTTGCCTTGCCCGCAGCCGCTGTCGGGCCGAGCGTAGTCGTTCTTCGGCAATTTCCACCTTGGCCGTGAATGCTTTGATGGCAAGGTCGCGGGCATTGCCAAGAATTGTCATTTGTGTTGCATAAGTTGAAATATTCTGTGAAGTGTATTGAAGGTCATTAAGGGTCGCTTCAAGTTTTGCTTCGAGGCGTGCAATCTTCTTTGGATCAATGTCAACCAGTCGTAATAGTGGATCACCTTTGGAAACTGCTTCGGCTTCGCCCACGAAAACTTCTGTGACCCGTCCGGTAACAGGCGCCTGAACATCCTGCGGCCTATCGAGCGGCGTAAACGCAGCTACTCGGCCTGATCCAGAAACATTTTGCTGCCATGGTGCAAATAACGAGACAGCAGGAACTATCATAAATAAACTGAAAAGCGCAATTCCCACCGGACGAATCCAGGGGGAGAATTCTACACTATACAGTGGCGCGAGCGCGCGAGAGTCTGTATAGCTACGCATTAGCCCGGCCTGTTGACAGGTGTTTTGTCAGCCTTGCTGTGAGATACAGGCGATTCAATCCGGACGACTCTATCCATCGCTGTTTCCACATCTGGACGACTGGTGAAAACGAGCAGACTCCAGGGTGATGATGGGGCGGTCAGTACTGTCATGACTCGTGATAGGGATTCGGAATCGATTTGATCCAGCACATCATCGATTATAATAATTCGTGGACGACAAACACAAGCGCGTGCCAGTATCAGAAGAAGTGCAGTGGAGCGCGACAGCGGTGCGCCTGATGAAGAAATTGGATTTTTGAGTCCATGAGGAAGCGCCATTATCTCTTCCAGAATGCCGAATCGTTCCAGCATTGTGCGGATTTGTATGGTGGTAACGTCGGAGCGTCCGAGTCGGATATTGTCCAGAATAGTTCCTTCGGCGATTTCCAGACCTTTAACCAGTTCGAGTTGCGAACGAATCGATACATCGGCGATATCACGAAGATCGATATCATCGTATAACACGATTCCGGAATCCGGGTGCCGAAGACCAGTCACAAGCTCTGCCAAAGTGCTTTTACCCGAACGCCTCGGGCCAGACACTGCAACTTTGGCGTTCGGCTCGAGCGTCAGAGAGAAATCCTTAACACTCTCATTCCCTGAGGTATATTGATAGGATACGCGACGCAACTCCAATTTGACTCCGCAAGACCTCGGGACGAGTGACTCACCGCCGTCTTCTTCCAGTGGTTGATCCATCAGCGTGCCCAGCTTGTCAGCGGCAGCTACAAGATCATAGAATGCCTCAAGACGCTTGCCAAACTTGACGAATGACAGTAGCGCAACCGATACGATCAGTTCGGCAGCAACAAGCTGGCCGAGCGTGAGCTGTCCTTCGATCACCAGCCAGCCGCCGAGCGTCAGCAACGCGGTTCCAGCCACGGTGTACAGGATTACCGCGCCCCATTGCTGGCGAAGTACAATACGAAAGTGACTGTGTCTGGCATCAATGTAATTGCTCGAAAGCTCTGCCAGGCGCGCACGTGCAAACTCGGATGCGCCGGCGAGCTTGTAGGTGAAGGGGATGCGAAGCAATTCTTCCAGCGCACCGGCAACTGCATGTTTTGCATTTGATTCCGATATCGCAGTACGTACGGCGCCGCGTCCCA
This sequence comes from Nitrosomonas sp., assembly GCA_020852475.1. Classification (GTDB taxonomy): domain Bacteria; phylum Pseudomonadota; class Gammaproteobacteria; order Burkholderiales; family Nitrosomonadaceae; genus Nitrosomonas. The sequence goes on along the minus strand of JADZAR010000088.1, from coordinate 18,887 downwards.
TGACAAACAGAATAAAGACGATCGATGAAATCAGAAATAGGTCGAACAATAGAAGTAAGGGATGATAGAAGCCAAGCACCAGGAGACCAATGCTTGCCTGCAGCGCAATATCGAGACCGTCGATCAGTAGTGCCGAACCTGCCTTCTGGATCGTCATTACCTCGAAGTACCGGTTGACAAGCACCGGTCCCTGGTTGTGATCGAGTGCATCGCGCCGCACACGCGGCAGTCGTGCAGAAAGCTCCGAGACCACGCGCACAAACAGCCGCCTTTGCAGAATCTCGACGACATAAAACTTGAAAACACGAATCGCTCCTGCGAATGCCAGAAAAAATAGTAGCAAAAGACCGACAACAACCAGTGGTTGCATCAGGCCTCCGAATGCAACGAAATTGACAAGCGCTTGTACTGCAATCGGTATTGCAAGCGTGAGTATGCCAAGACCTATCGCAAACCCGACAACGATCAATATCTCGGTGCGATCCGGCTCGACAAATTGCCAGAGCCGGGTCAGTGGGCGTTGTTTGGTAGTTGTGGTTGATGGCTCGGGTGTCCGTGCCATTGCTTCGACAGTGAATGCGGCCAGCAGCCCGTTATCTGCTAACTCAAGCTCCTTGATGACGTTGATATGCGGCAGGCGCAATTCGCGATTCTGGTTAGTATTGAGTACATCCACTTTGACGGTTGGCGCATTGTTCCCTTGCATTGCCAGCAGCTCACGACCACGGGGGCGTTGCATCACTAACAGGACGGGCCGGCGCGTCGTGACGAGACCAACCGCTTCCTCAGGACGAACCTGGATGCGATTGAGTGTGAGTCCGAGTCCGTTACACAGTGTTCCAAGTTGCCGGGTGATATCCAAATCTCCTGAATCGTCGAAAAGAATCCTCGAAAGACTCACTTTGAGAGTGTTCTCTATTGTCGTATCGGGCACGTTGCGTCCCGCTCCTGCTGCAAGGTTGCGAAAGAATGTGAGCGCATTGGGAAGCAGTTTCAAAACAGAACGATCAATCACGACAGATGCCTCACTCGGAGGACGTGGAATATGCAATTCAAAGTTGAATTCGCGAGATAAAGCTGAATGCTGGTTAAATCCTGCACCTCGTCGACAACAGCAAAATCGTAGTGTGATTGCAAGCAGGGCAGGTACTGATAGCTGACGATATGACTGTCATGAAGCTGTTCTTTCTGAAGAAGAGTCGGGTATTTTTCAAAAATATCGTATACCTGTGCGCGCTTCTCGGCGAGAAAGATCGATTCCTTGACGCCTAGTTGCAGATAATCCTCGCGACTTAACCAGCTTTTATCGGTGGCTGGGCCGGTAATGACGTTGGGGTTAAGTTCGTTGTAAGGCGGGATTTTCATCAATGATTACGGAATTATTGCCGGATGTGTCGCGCTATATGTTGGTCTGATTTAGGGATGCTAATACCGCACGACAGGCTAGGAGATGAGGAATAAACGCGCACTTTCCCTTTCTTCTTATGCGGAGAAATTACTGAAAAATGGGGTGGATGTCAAACGTGTTGGCATATGAACATTTTGAGTTCGATTATAGCGCGGCAGTGTGCTTTTCAGCGAGCTATTGAACAGGTTATTAGAAAAACACTACTATCTCATCCGTACATATCCTCACTGAACTGACATTGTATCCGTTCGATCTCGGTGCGATGCTCGATGAGCGCGTTGACACAATCCGCATCGAGTTTTTCACCGGCTAATTGTTTGAGTGTGTCGAAGGCCCGGTCGTTGCTCCAGGCTTCCTTGTATGGCCGGCGTGAGGTCAGCGCGTCGAAGATATCGGCGACTGCCACAATGCGTGCTTCAAGCGGAATATCGTGATTGATTTTGCCACACGGATAGCCGCTGCCGTTGACTGCTTCGTGGTGGAATTCGGCAATGTTTCTCAGGATATCGATATGCGCAATGCCGTTCAGGCCGAAGTTTGCGACGATTTCATCGATCATTTCCCGGCCTCTGCGTGCATGCGTGTTCATGATTTTTCGTTCTGACGTACTCAGTGGCCCCGGTTTTAACAGAATGCTGTCCGGAATGGCGATCTTGCCGATGTCATGCAGCGGCGAAAACATAAAAACATATTCGATATACTCATCGTTAAGCTGATATTGTTTGGCCAGTGATTGCGCTATCAGCCGGCTGTATCGCGACATGCGATCCAAATGGCTGCTTGTTTCGGGGTCGCGCAGATGAGTGATCTTTCCGGTAGTCTTCAATGCGGCGTTCATCACATGAATGGTGGACAGTTCATTAATAACCATCAGCGCGATCAAATGGCCAAAGACATCGAGTTCTTTGAGCGTCTTTTCGGTGAACACATTGGTTTGATACGAATTGAAGAAAAGGAAACCGATAAATTCGCCGCTATGAAACATCGGCATGGTATAACTGGCGGCATAACCCTGGCGACCGATGCGCCTGGTATGTTCCTGGTCGCCTTCCTCAAGAGTGATCAGATTATTGACGACGCGCGGGCGCTTTTTTTCAGTATTTCCTTCAGCGATCTCGCCTGATCCAGCGATATCTGGTAGTTATTCAGCGGATTGTCTTCGCCGCTGCTGTCAATATAGGTTTTTAGAACATGGGTTTGTGAGTCGAATAACGTCACGGCGATGCGTGCCACAAATTCAAGATTCTGTTGAATAACCAGATGCGCGCTGACAAGCTTGTCTTTCAACGGCAAATGGCTGTTTAAATCTTCCAGTGCATCTCTATGATCAAACATCATCGGAGTAATCGCTTGTATTTGGAAAGGCGTTGATCTGAACAATCCTGTCCGAATTAACTTTCTCAGTGCGGAAAAAAAGAGCACCCTTGAAAACAAAGGTGCCTGATTAGGGGAGAAATGAGCAGACTGAAATCCAAGGGAGTGAAGATGCAGGCTGCTTAATTGCCATTGTACAGTTAATGCAGATATATGATTGTTCGAGTAATCATTGGTTTGCACGCTATTTCTGCGAATCGGAAGGTATGCCATGCGCTGTATGCCTGAAAGCGCAGTCTGGATAATGCCTTTATCAGGGCTTTTGGCTATCTGCTCTTTTTTGGTCGCGCTTGAGTTCGAGTTGCAGACAAGGAATAATGCAGTCTCATCAGAAATAAAAACTGAGCGGCGGCTTATGGAAAAAATCGAGGCCTGATACAGGTGGAAAAGAGAGAACAATGCTATGACGACTTTTAGACAAATTGCTGATTTTGATGTTGCCCGGTATATGGGCATTCGTTCCGGGCTAGGCAAATGTGCCGACGGATTCTTCCGGGATTTTTTTGTCGGTCATAATAATGCATTTCCGGATGAAATTCTGCACGGTGCTTTCGATTGGGATGGCGAGATCATTTACGTTCCATGTGGTTACGAGTCCGCATTTAATGCATGGTCAAGCATCGGCCGTTTTTTGAAACATGTTCAAAGTAATCAGCGTGATGCTAACCGGAAAGCCTGTTTTGTCAGGTATTGTGCTGGTGTTGTTGATGGCGGCATCATTTTTGGTAATGACCGAACGATATTTTCAGCCTCCGTGCACACAAGTACAGCAGTACAAAAAATTTTTGAGGCAAAGGAGAATTGCACGATTGAGGTATATTCTTTGTCGGTTACAGCTGATGGCGCGATTGTCTTCAAGTCTGGCCATACGCTGCATATTCTGTCGCATTCCGGCAATGCTGTAAGCGGGTATGTCACGCAGTCCATTCCTTTGAATTCCGGAATCAGCAGGTTCAAACTTCTAGAGAACAGGCAGGATAGCGATTTTTCTTATCTGGCCGCCTGCGAAGCAAGTAAATCCGCTGCAAAGCTTGGGGAGCCTGCGAAGTTATGGTTGATCAGCCTGAAAAGCAACAGTGTGATCAATCGGCTTGAAATGGAGAGTGTTCTCGATTTCAGCCGGCATCCCTACAAACCTGAACTGGTTGTTCTGGGACATAATAAATTGACCCTGCTCTCGCTGCCGGATCTAAAGACAATCCGGTCTGTAGTTTTGCCTTTTGCAGGTAATGCCGAAAATGCTGATCCGGTATACGCTAACGTTGCCTATAGTCCGAACGGTCAGTGTTTTGCGTTGACGTACGGGGATAATGGTAGTGTCGAAATTCGTGACGCGAGTACTTCGGAGACTATACATACACTTAATGGACGAGGTTTTCCATTGGTCGATATGGCCTGGGATAGCACGGGAAATTATCTGGCGTGCAGATTTGCGGTCCCGTCCGATCCAATCAAATCCGAGTTGACGGTTTTCGATATCCGTTCACAGGAAATAGTCTTTGACATCACCATCAACCATAAGAAAGACAAAGCAGGAAAATATCCTGAAACGGTTTTCAGATGGTCGCCTCGCGCCACGGAACTTGCCTGTTTGATCGACAATCAAAGAATCCGGATTTATAAACCGGCATGAGAAGATAATATTGTGTCCGGTTTGCTGTAAAATAGACCCCCAAGATATCCCATACTTTCCGCAGCATCTTCAAATACCGTGAATGATCATTATCCGAACCGTACGCATACGACAGATTCCATAACAACGCTTTCCTATCGTGAAGCCGGTGTTGATATTGATGCCGGCGATCGCCTTGTTCAGAATATCAAACCTTTTGCCAGACGAACATTGCGGCCGGAAGTGCTGACCGGCATCGGCGGATTCGGTGCGTTATTTGAAATTTCTAAAAACTACCTCAATCCGGTGCTGGTTTCCGGGACGGATGGCGTGGGTACTAAACTGAAACTTGCGTTCCAGTTAAACAGACATGAAAGTATTGGCGTCGATCTGGTTGCCATGAGCGTTAACGATATTCTGGTGCTTGGCGCGGAGCCATTGTTTTTTCTCGACTACTTTGCCTGCGGCAAGCTCGATGTCGATGTTGCGACGGTGGTTGTCAACGGCATAGCCGCAGGTTGTGAACAGGCAGGCTGCGCACTGATTGGCGGTGAGACTGCGGAGATGCCGGGTATGTATCCAGTCGGTGAATATGATTTGGCCGGATTTGCAGTCGGTGTCGTAGAAAAAACGCAGATTATCGATGGTGCGAAAATCGCGCCGGGTGATGCCATTATTGGTTTGGCGTCAAGCGGTGCGCATTCCAACGGCTATTCACTGATTCGCAGTATCATTGGCGCTCATTCTGTCGATCTGAATCAGGATTTTCATGGTAAACCGCTGAGCGATGCCTTGATGGCGCCGACGCGTATCTATGTCAAACCGCTTCTCGGTTTGCTGAAACAGCTTCCGGTCAAGGGCATGGCGCATATTACCGGTGGTGGATTGATTGAAAATATGCCGCGTATATTGCCCGCGCATACCCGTGCTGTGTTGCATAAAGACGCTTGGATCATGCCACCGCTTTTCAGTTGGCTGCAACAGCTGGGCAATGTGAGCGACGCTGAAATGTTGCGCGTTTTTAACTGCGGCATCGGTATGGCCATTGTTGTGCCTGCTGATCAGGCGGATGCCGTCATGCAGTATTTGCATGCATCGGGCGAAACGGTCTGGCGTATTGGAAAAATAACCGAGCGCGCAGCCGATCAATCCGCAATCGCTATAAAATAAACATATTTGTAAGCGATTCTGGTAACAGTATTGGATGGAAACGCTCGTTATTTTAATATCCGGTCGTGGCAGCAACATGCAGGCATTACTGGAAGCTGGCCTGCCGATTGCTCGTGTTGTGGTGATCAGCAACAATCCTGATGCTGAAGGATTGAAAATAGCCGCATCTTTAGGTGCTCTTGTTTCATGTATTGATCACCGTAATTTCCAGAGCAGGGAAGCGTTTGACGCCGCGCTGGCCGACGAAATCGATCGTCATCAACCGGATCTGATCGCGCTCGCCGGCTTTATGCGTATTCTTACCGACGGCTTTGTGTTGCGTTATCAAGGCCGGTTGCTCAATATTCATCCATCGTTGTTGCCGGCCTATCCTGGTCTGCAGACGCATCGGCGCGCATTGCAGGATGGTGTTAAAATCCATGGTTGCACGGTGCATTTTGTAACAGCAGCGGTTGATCATGGACCTATCGTGATTCAGGCGGCTGTACCCGTTATGCCTGATGATACGCCTCAAATATTGGCCAGTAGAGTGCTGCAAGCGGAACATCGCATATATCCACAGGCTGTGCGCTGGTTTTTGCAGGACCGGCTCAAACTTTCGGGGCAGATGGTTACTGTATCCCGCGCAGCGGTTCACGATTCGGTTATTTATTCGCCAGGATTACAAGATTGAAAGTGAAATCTATCTTCCTGTTTTTCTTTTTTTTGAGTTTCGCTATGCCGGCTTATGCTGCTGAAGCGACAAGCCGGTCTGCAATGCTGAAATCCGGCAAAATGCCGACGCGCATTCATGTGGACTACACGATCACGACCGGGATCGGCAACGGCGAGATGAGTGAAATTGTGGATATCAGTCAGGAGATCGATGCGCATACTTTCAATATTTCCAGCAATGCACAGGCCACCGGCATTTTCAAAGTCATTAAACCCGGTAACATCATACGTAACAGTCGTGGCCTGATAACCGATAAAGGCCTGCAACCGGATTATTATTCCGATCAGCGCGCCAATAAAGAGGCCAGTCTGGCGTTATTTGACTGGGAAAAAAAGATCCTGACACTCAGACATGAGGGCAAGGAAACGACAGAGCCTTTGGCAGCAGATACATTGGATCGATTGAGTTTATCCTATCATTTTATTTTTATGCCACTAACGGAAGTAAAAGACAAAATTCAAGCCGGCAAGCTGTTCAAGATTCATGTGACAGACGGTCGCAGTACGCAGCTGATGCGATTCAAGATCAGTAATGAGAAACTGGATACCCCTGTCGGCAGGTTGGATACGCTTGTATTGACGAAATTATATGATCGGGATGATTCCATGCGGAGAAAAATATGGCTGGCGCCGGATTACCATATGATACCGGTTCGTATTCAGTCGGTTGAAAAAGACGGACTAGAAGTGGACAAAATGATTGCCGAAATCAATCTCGGCTACGATAAACCCGGCGCATCCTGCTGCAGACGCTAGTCATTCACGCTAAAACATAATCTCTATTCATCCTCCATGTCTTTGAATCCCTTATTGTTGGATAAAACGGTTGTTGCCCTGCGGACGATTTTACCGCTTGAATATCCCGCAGATGCTGTATTGCGGCGGTTTTTCCAGGAAAATCCGAAGCTTGGTGCGAATGATCGTACATTCATTGCCGAAACCGTATTCGAGATTTTGCGGCATCGTCTGTTTCTGGAACATAACATCGATAGTGCGACGCCGCGAGCGTTGTTACTGGCCTATCTGGTTCGATTCAGTGGTATTAATCTGCGCGAGATCAAGCATTGGGTGAAAGATTCCGAGATTAAATGGCTGAAAGGTATGAAGGCGGTTGTTATGGAAACGCAACCATTGGCTGTGCGGGCGGAATTTCCGGATTGGCTGGTGGAGAAATTAAGTCGTTTCATGTGCGATGCTGAAATTCTCAAGCTGGGCTTGTCATTACAGAAAAGTGCGCCGCTGGATTTGCGCGTCAATACGCTGTTGGAAAAACGTGAACAGGTGCTGGCAGTGCTGACGCAGGAAGGTTTTAAGGCAGAAGCCATGACTTTTTCGCCATGCGGTATCCGTTTGCGTGATAAATCAGCGATTAATCGCCATCCATTGTTTCTGTCGGGAAAGATTGAAGTGCAGGATGAAGGCAGTCAATTGCTGGGTTATTTGCTCGCGCCTAAACGGGGCGAAATGGTGGTTGATTTTTGTGCCGGAGCAGGCGGCAAGACGTTGCTACTGGGCGCACTCATGCATTCCAAGGGGCGGTTGTATGCGTTTGATACTTCAGAAAAACGACTGAATAATCTAAAACCGCGTCTAAAACGTTCCGGTCTGTCTAACGTGCATATTCAGCGCATTGCGAGTGAGAGCGATATCAGACTCAAACGCTTACAGGGAAAGATCGATCGCGTGCTCGTCGATGCGCCATGCAGCGGATTGGGTACATTGCGACGCAATCCGGATTTGAAATGGCGTCAGTCCGGGCGCAGTATTGAAGAACTGAAGGTCAAGCAGGCTTCGATTCTTTCCGCCGCCGCTGCGCTGGTTAAACCGGGCGGGCGACTGGTCTACGCGACATGTAGTTTTTTGCCCGAAGAGAATCAGGAAATCATCGCCGGTTTTGTCGAAAAAAATCCTGGATTCGAGCTATTAAATTGTGCCGAGTTACTGGCGGAGCAGAGGATTCCCATTCTGACCGACCAGTTTCTGCAATTATCACCTGCCACGCATCAGACTGATGGTTTTTTTGCCGCTGCATTAATGCGCAAGAACGAATCTTAACGCTTAACGGTGTTCCAAAAAATCAGGTAACTGAAGTTTTGTTGTTTTCCAGCGAATGCAGTAGCGCTGGCAAGATGATCAGCACACAGACAAGCGTCAATATAACACCGGCCAGCAGCAACAATCCCATGCTTGCTGTGCCTTGATGTTGCGAAAATATCAGACTGCCGAAACCGGCCATTGTCGTTAAAGCGCTGTAAAAGATGGCGCGCGCCGTGCTGGTATGCAACAGATTCTCGTAAGCTTCGCCGGTGCTGCGGCTTCTGTGCACCATATGTACGCTGCAATCGATGCCGATGCCAAGGATGAGCGGCAAAGCGATCACGTTGGCAAAATTAAAGGGTATGCCGAGTAAAACGGTGCTGGCGCCGGTGAACAAAGAGGCCAGCAACAGTGGGATTAATACCAGTGTCGTTGATTTAACGCTCTTGAGCAGCACCAGAAGTGCGGTGATCACGCCGATCAGCGCCAGGGAGAATGCATGAATAAATGCATTCACAACTGCTTCTCCGGCTTCCAGGCTGATGACCGGCACACCGGTTGCACCCGGTGCTATTTGTTGTACGGCGCGCACAAAGCGAGTCAGGGCGTCATTGTCATCAATGTTTTCAGCCGGATAAATTGCGATGCGAAAAATATGATCGTCGCTGAGCCAGTGTGTTTTGACGGACTCAGGTATTTTTTTCCTGTCGAAAGGCTCAGCCTGTAAGGCAGTTTGCAGACGATGAATAGATTCCGGCAGAAGGTGCAGCAGATCATGCGTTACAGCAGATAACAGTTGTATCTGCGTTTCGTGATCTTGAGTTTGGTCAAGCCGTGCCAGCAGTCTGGACAGCGATGCATGCAGGGCATGCGCCGTATTTATCGCGGCATGTGAGGACTGTTCATTAATCAACCGATCCAAAGCCAGTTGCAGTTCCTGCAAGGCAATCCGCTGCGCGTTGACATCAATTGCTTTTTGCGCCACTGGCGCAAATGTTATCGGGCCAAGCGTCATCGCCATCTCTTCTATGAGCGCCATTTTTTCGTCCTGATGATCCGGTACCATATCGAGCAATGTCACCACTTTGTCGACTTCAGGCAAGGCGGTGAGTTGCTGTACAAGTTGTTCGGCGTCAGTCTGGTTGTCTTCCAGCGCGATAATATGCCACGGCGAGTCATCGGCATTTTTCAGCAAATCACGAAAAGTCTCTACCGACTCGACGCGTGGATCGTTCAGATTGAGTAAGTTGTAGTCGAAGCGAATGTACGGTAAAGCCAGCAAGGAGAGTGAAACGGCAAAAAAAGTTAGGGTATAGACTGTTCTGCGCGAGCGCCCAGGCCATTCCAGCATGCGATGAACGGGTTCTATGGTGATGAGCGGTTTGATTATTCGAATTGGAAAATAACGCTGTAACGCCGGCGCTACGGTCAGTGTTACCAATAGACTGATGATCATTCCCGAGCCCGAGATCAAACCAAGTTCGGCTACGCCGTCATACGTTGTCGGCATGAAAGCATAAAATCCGATTGCGGTGGTTATGGCGCAAACCATTAAAGCCCGCCCAATGTCGCCGCTGGCCTTTGGCAATGTTTCCGTTACCGGTAAGCCGGTTCGGCGGACTTCTTCATGCCGCAATAAAAAGTGGATGGCATAATCCACGCCAAGACCAATGTAAAGCACGGCAAAAGCGATAGATATCAGATTCAGGTGACCGACTGCAAAAGTGGCGAACGCAGCCGTCAGCAATAGTCCAAGAACAAGGCTGAACAGTACGGTCATGATCGCACCGAAGGTGCGCAGGGCAACTAATAACACTGCAATGACCAGTACAAGCGCAAGTATGCCGGCATCCTGTGCGCCGCGCATTGCGCTGTGCAATTCGTCAAAAGCCAGCGCTGCTTCACCGGTAATACGCAGTTTTACGGATGACTCTGCAGTGATGCCAAGATTGCCGGCAGCTTCGCGAATGGCGTTCATCGGCTGTTCCGCGGCGAATAATTGGGCGTAATCGAGTTTCGGTCGTGTCAGAATAATTTCCTGATAGCGATCAGCCTGTTGTTCGCCATCGAGTAATATTTGCCATGACAACGCGCGTGGCGTGTTCGCAAGCCGCGCATCCAGCGTCGAACTGACCCCGCCGAAAACGGCGTCCAGATCCAGATTTCTTCCACCGATCATTTCATCGACCGCTTCTGTCAACACGGATGCAAAAGTATCCAAAGCTGGATTTTCCGATAGACGGGCAATCAGTGGCTGTGCGGCCGCAAGGCGGTCGGTGATTTTTTCAAGCTCGGCAATATCTTTGTAAAGCAGACCATTCTGTTCAAAGAAGGCGTCGCCGCTCAGATAGTTAGCCTCATAAAAATGCGCGCCATCATTGTGCAGATATTCACTGAGTTGCTTCGCGGCAGCATGCGACTGCTCAGGTGTTGGCGCTTCGACAACCAGAAGAAACGCGTCTTCAAACTGCGGAAATGCTTCTTTATAACGCTTGTGGTTGACACGGAAGGGCACTTCTTCGGATAACATATCGGTCGTGTCGGTATGTATGCCCAGATTATTCGAGGTATATACAGCGCTGGCGACAGCAATACTGATACTTAATAAAATGATCCAGATTGCTTTTTCATAGGAGAAAGCCGCCCAGCGCGCAAAGAAGTGATAGTCTGCGCCACGTGTAGTATCCACAAAAATTCCTTTCAAGCGATAAAAGAGCAGAAACAGAGCATGTGATTTGCTGTTTGGACTGTATTGAGATGCTTATTCGGTGTGTTCTGCCTCGGCAATCTTGACCTGAAGCATGTCAATGAGTGATTGGAATCCATCGCGTTGCATGATTGATCGATATTCGCTGCGTTTGATCGCCAGATCACTGACGCCATCAAACAGAATGTTAATAATCATCCATTTCCCATCGGTATGGTGCAGTACATAATCGAAATTAACGATGCCGCCATTACTTTGTATGAGTTGACTGCGCACCAGTTTTTGTTCGCGCGGTAAATCGCGCTGTTCGATAAGATTGAATTGCTCGCCGTCATACTGTTTAAACTGTCCGGCATAGGTCACGATGCTGAGTTGACGGAATGCTTCAATGATTGAATCGTGCTGTTCCTGATTCAACGTGTTCCACAGTGTTGCGCCAATAATTGTCTTGATGATCAGATCAATATCATGCGTTCGCTTGACTACGGGCGCCAGAAATTCCACGCGACCGGAAAAGCCCAGTTGTGCGCCATCACGCATGGATTGTAATAATGACTGCTGCAGATCATATACTGCCGCGTAAGCGCTGTCCGGTTCTGGCTCTTGCGCGTTCGCGATTTTAATGACCGAAATGAATGGCAGAAGAATAATGCCGACTAGGATCAACATCCACGGTAATTGTTTAATGATCTGTTTTGCTTTCATAGTGACGGTCTTTCCAGCGCGCACGTTCCCCCCGCCAATAGCGTATTGCAGACGTCCATGTCATGGCAAGGTACAGTGCGCCAGTAAAAGGGAGTGCAAAAGTCCATAAGGGGGAACGGTGGTAATATTTTAAGGTTGGTTTGTAGGCATAAAACATTGCTGCACAGGCAATCAGACTGATCATATAAGTTTTCGGGGCAGGCGGCAATAAGAACGCAAAAGGCGCAAGCCAGAACATCGAGAGCATGATAGCCGTGCACAATAGTAATAAAATTAGTGAGTAATTGAGCTGGGTATAAGCTGTGCGCGCAACCATTTCCCAAATTGGTCCGAGTCCTTGATAGCCGCGATGGCTGCGCGCGGCATGACTCAGTCCCAACCAGATATTCTTGCCGGAATGTTTGATGCGCGCGGCCAGCGTGCAATCGTCAATGAGTGCATCATGCAGACTGCTGAAGGCACTGACAGAGCGCAACGCCTGGGTTTCGACCAGTATGCATCCTCCTGCGGCAGCGGCCATTCGTGAATCCGGTTTGTTGGTCAGACCAAAGGGATAAAGCAGTTTGAAAAAAAAGATAAATGCGGGCATTAACATGCGTTCAACAAGGGTATCCATCGGTGGCATCGCCATTAGCGATACCATTGAACGGTTTTCAGTCAGCACCTTATTTTTTAGTGTTGGGATAATGCCTTGTGATAATGTGATATCCGCATCGAGCAGCAGTGTATAGGGCGTAGTGACATGTTTCAAACCTTGCTCGAGCGCCCAGAGTTTGCCGCTCCATCCTGTCGGCGGCGTGGTTCCTGCTATCACCTGCGCGCCTTTTAGGCGGGCGAGTTGTGCGGTTTCATCGGTTGACTGATCATCGATTACGATAACTTGTAAACCTTCGCCTTGTAGCTTTAAGCCGTCGAGTGTGTGTTGAATATAAGATGCTTCATTACGTGCCGGAATTAGCACCGTGACGTCGTTTAAATTTTGGTTAAGCTGATGCCCAGAATCGGGTTCAATCTGTTCTCGCGTGCTGATCGGTTGCCACGGAAGTAACAGAAGGGACAGCCAGCAGACTGTCCCGAAAGCGCCGCCATACATGGCGCTGTATAGTAACAATTCAGCCATTACATTTTATGTGGTCCATGCCGATCATCCAGTGATACCGCAGGGAAGTAAGTTCGATTATTTGTTGGTATTGGAAATGGTAACAGGAATATCAGCGAGTTTATTTGCTTTTTTGCCTTCATTGACCGCCCATTTTGGTATGGGCTCAGCGACCATTTCTCCCGTTGTTCTGGGGCCTTTCACAGACATCACAAAGGCTTTCCAAGGGTTATGTAACGTATCTTCCACAGCGGTTGCTTCATAGCCGCAGTGCGCCATACACTGCGCGCATTTGGGATTGTTGGCGTTGCCGTACTTTTCCCATGGCGTGGTGTCGAGCAATTCCTGAAAAGTTTTGACGTAACCTTCGTCGGACAGCAGGTAACATGGCTTCTGCCAGCCGAATACATTGCGTGTCGGATTTCCCCATGGTGTGCACTTGTAATCCTGATTACCTGCCAGAAAATCCAGATAAAGCGCAGAATGATTGAGCTGCCATTTGCGCTTCAGTTTTTTACCCAATTCAAAAATGCCCCGGAATAGCCGTTTGGTATCCGCGCCTTTGATGAAGACATCCTGTCTGGGTGCGTGTTCATAGCTGAATCCTGGTGCAATTGTGATGCCCTCCACACCCAATTCAGTTACATAATCCAGGAACTCGGCGACATCTTCTGGTGTTTCTCCTTGGAACAGGGTGCAGTTAACGGTCACGCGAAAGCCTCTATCCAGAGCTAATTTGATAGCTTCAACCGCGCGCTCAAAAACACCTTCTTGGCATACCGAAGCATCGTGACGCTCTTTCATGCCGTCGAGATGCACCGAAAAAGTCAGATAGGGCGAAGGTGAGTAATCACCCATGCGCTTCTTGAGCAGTAGTGCGTTTGTGCAAAGATAAACATACTTTTTGCGCTTGATAATTCCTTCAACAATGCGCGGCATATCTTTATGTAGCAGCGGTTCTCCACCGGGGATTGAAACCATGGGAGCGCCGCATTCATCGACTGCCTGCATGCATTCCTCATATGACAGGCGCTTGTCCAGAATTTCTTCGGGATGTGCAATTTTTCCGCAGCCGGCGCATGCCAAGTTGCAGCGAAACAACGGCTCCAACATCAGCACTAAAGGATATTTTTTAACACCTTTAATTTTTTGTTTGATCAGATAGCTACCAACGGCAATCTGTTGGCGTAATGGAACTCCCATGGTTAAAACCTCCAAAATACTTCATTAAATGACGAATTGATTTTTTTGATCAGAGTTGATGGCGCGTGGCAAGTTGCAGTCAGAGTCAAAATTATATTCAATTCGTTAAAACTGTTTTAGATCTGTAAATGCTGAAAGAGTGACATAGATTTGATCCATTTTTTCTCTTGTTGTGCTTGTGGATTTATTGTGAATAAAACAGATCTTGTTTTTTTGTGGTCTCAGTCTCAGCAATATATTTCATTATACAGTTTATTGACAATGGTGATATTGATCGGTACCGGATCTCTTTCCGTTTTGTATGAAAACAACAGTGTTCATATATTTTTGAAAAAATATGCGGTATGTGTGGCAATGCCGACTGTTTGGCTTTCGCTACACGCCAGGAGACACCAAAAGAAATAATCAGTGCCCCCCGGTTGAATAAGGTGTTGTACTGAGTGGAATCTTTAGTAATCCACACCAAGCGCGCGAAGAGTCTCTTTGGTTAATTCTCCAGAAGCCAGATTATTGTTTTGTTGAAAGCTTTTTAAAGCCGCCAAAGTTCTGGGGCCACTGACCCCATCGGCTGGTCCGGGTTTGTAGCCGGCATTTGCAAGCGCCTGTTGTACTTTGCGAATCAGATTGGGTGTGGCTGCGACAACTTCGTCAGCATCATCAATGATTTCAGCAACTGCCGCGCTGGCATCTTCTCTAAAATCAACAATGGTCTCTTGTGTTGTTGCAATGCTGTCTTCAAGGGTACTTATCATGGTATCCGCGGATTCATTGACAGCCTCTTCGGCTGCATCAAGACCTTCGTCAACTGATTCTGAGAATCCATCAAGAACACCTTCCATCGATGCAATTTCATTTTCTGAGTCAAAATCACCAAATGTTTGTATTTCTTCTACATTTTCCAAACTGGTTAATGGTTCAGGCGCAATGACAGTCTCTCCAATTTCTTTGGTGTTCATTCCGACTTGTCCATTTTCCGTCGAATCTTTGTTTTCTCCATTGCCGCATCCCGATAAGAGAGCAATAGCTAACAAAAAAATAACTCCCGTTGATAAACTTCTAATTTCAAGTGATTTCATTGATACATCCTCCGTAAGTTTGGAAATAACATCTTCAACCGCCACCATGATAATAATAGCTGAGACTTTTGCAAAACTCTATTTCATGAAATTTGAGATAGCGAAAATAATGGGTTAATTAAATTTAAAAAGAAAAGGATTTTTGCAGGCCATGATAATTATAAATTTCAATAATGCCTTCTTGATCGTTGCATAAGAAAATCGACTCGGTCACAGTGAATACGATTAATTTCCGGCAAGTGCAAGGAATGCTATCGTTATTGTGCAAATACACAACTTTCGCTCATAGATATTTTGATACCTGAATTGTGCGAGTATGTTAATAAGTGTAGATGAACATCGCCATTAAAAGTGAAAGTAATGCGCTTTTATAGACTAATCTATATATACAGGGTTTCTCTAAAAATCCAGATTTTCCCACAACATTTTGTTGTTCAAAAAAATTCTCCTTACATATCAATTGCATGCTGGATCAATACTCATGATCTTGTTATGCACATCAAAATTGAGAAAATCTTCGCTCGTTCCCGCGCGACTCGTTGCGATTGCTTAAGCCCGGCAAACGCCTACATATATCATAATTGACAGTGATGTATTTTTCCGCTGAAAAATGCTGAAAGCAAAGTTATAAAAAAACAAATTTTGAGGTACGATGCTTAGCCTATTTGTGGTCCTTACTTACTTGTGAATATCTAATGCGTCGAATTACTATTGCAAAAAAACCACTTATCATGGGAGTGATTAATATTACTCCGGATTCCTTCTCAGACGGCGGTAAATTTTTATCGGCTGATTCTGCGTTGCAGCAAGCAAAAAAACTTATCGATGAAGGCGCTGATATTCTGGATATTGGTGGTGAATCCACCCGGCCTGGCAGTATATCGGTTGAGGTTGACGAGGAAATGAGGCGCGTATCGCCATTACTGGAAATGCTGGTTAAAGAAAACATACCAGTTTCGGTTGATACTTCCAAACCCGAAATCATGCAATACGCTATAGCTGCTGGAGCAGCCATGATCAATGATGTAAATGCTTTGCGTGCTCCCGGTGCTTTGGAAGCGATAGCGGCAAGTGGTTCGGTTGCAGTGTGTATGATGCATATGCAGGGTAAACCGTCCAGTATGCAAGATAATCCAGAGTACGCTAACATTATCGATGAAGTGATGGCTTTCCTTGGTGAGCGTATTCAAGCCGCAATGGCACACGGCATAACGCGTGACCGTATAATTATTGATCCTGGTTTTGGTTTTGGTAAAACTTTGCAGCATAATCTTCTACTGTTGAGGAATCTGAAACAATTTAGTCGGCTTGGAGTTCCCGTTATGGCTGGAATTTCACGAAAATCAATGCTTGGGATGATAACCGGAAATCCGGTCGATCAGCGCGTGCATGAAAGCATAGCAGCTGCTATGCTTGCTGTAATGAATGGTGTGAACATAGTGCGGGTGCACGATGTAAAGGCAACCCGGGATGCATTGGCGGTTTATCTTGCCATGCAAGATGCGGGATAAATTATTGCATTGAAGGATAAGACATTGGGAAAAAAGCTTTTTGGCACTGATGGCATCAGGGGGCGGGTGGGTGAAAATCCGATTACTCCCGAAAAAATTTTACATCTCGGCTATTCTGCGGGAAAGGTATTTATTGCCATGGATTGGCATCTTAAAAAAGGTGAGCGCCCTGTTGTGCTGATAGGAAAAGATACGCGTGTATCGGGCTATATGCTGGAATCCGCACTGGAGGCCGGGTTATCGGCGGCTGGTGTCGATGTGCTTTTGTCAGGACCCATGCCAACGTCAGCGATTGCTTATCTGATCCGGGCGCTTAGATTGCAGGCCGGTATTGTTATTTCAGCATCACATAATTTGTTTGAAGACAATGGCCTCAAATTTTTCTCGCAAGACGGTGTCAAGCTGCCGGATGAAATAGAAGCGCGTATTGAGTCCGGGATAGAATCACCAATCAAAACCATGCCTTCCGCTCAGTTGGGGAAGGTGCAGCGAATTAAGGATGCGAGTGGACGCTATATAGAGTTTTGTAAGAGCACTTTTCCGTATCAGCTTGATTTGAGAGGGTTGCGTATTGTTGTTGATTGTGCGCACGGTGCGACCTATCACATTGCTGGGCATGTATTCCACGAACTTGGGGCAGAAGTTATTACCATTGGAGTTGAACCTAATGGTCTGAATATAAACTATGAATGCGGTGCGACACATTGTGCTGCGCTGCAGGATGCAGTTAAATTACATCGGGCTGACTTGGGTATAGCGCTTGATGGTGATGGTGATCGAGTAATCATGGTTGATGAATACGGTACATTATTCGATGGCGATCAGTTGGTTTATATTATTGCTAAACATCGGTTTCAACAAGGAAATCTCAAAGGTGGAGTCGTTGGTACGTTAATGACTAATCTGGCCATTGAGAATGGTTTGAAGCATCTATCAATTCCGTTTTTGCGCGCGAAGGTCGGAGATCGCTATGTAATGGAGAAGTTGTGCGAGAAAGATTGGTATCTCGGGGGTGAAAGCTCCGGACATATCATTTGCAGGGATAAGCACACTACTGGAGACGGTATTATTTCTGCTCTGCAGGTTTTGTATGCCTTACGCGATAATAATCAGACACTTTCTGAATTGTTGAAAGAAATTAGGTTATACCCGCAACGGTTAATTAATGTAAAAGTAAATCGATCGTTTAAATTCAGTGAAGACAGTTTGATTCAAAATGTGATTAGAGAGGCCGAGCTGGATTTGAATACGAAGGGTCGTGTACTGCTACGTGCATCGGGTACCGAGCCTGTGATTAGAGTGATGGTTGAAGGAGAATCTGACCAGAAAGTGAATTTTTGGGCAAATCGGATAGCTGACGTTGTTCAGAAAAACTGTAATACCGCGGATTAGATTTTCGGTGTATATGAAAAGGTTTGTCATTAAAATGTAACAAATCTGTCATACAATGCGCCCACTGATTGAAAGTCTAATCTTTGGAGAGTGAGTAGAGATGTTTAAATTGTTAAGTAAGAAATTAACCGGAATCGGTATTATTTTAGGTTCGTCTATTTTTTGTTTTAATTTGGCGCATTCCAGTCCCATTGTCAGAATAGACGGCTCGAGCACTGTTTATCCGGTTACTGAAGCCGTTGCGGAAGATTTTCAAATTGCAAAACGCGGTGCAGTACGTGTTACTGTAGGCATTTCCGGTACCGGTGGCGGGTTCAAAAAATTCTGTCGTGGTGAGTTGGATATCGTCAATGCCTCTCGCCCAATCACTGAGCTGGAAATGGAGTCTTGTAGAAAAGCCGGTGTGCAATATGTTGAAATGCCGATCGCGATTGATGCGTTGACGGTTGTTGTGAATCCACGAAATACGTGGAGTAGAACCATGACTGTTGATGAGCTTAGGCAATTCTGGGAGCCGGCTGCGCAAGGTAGAATAAATAATTGGAACCAGGTAAATCCTGCGTGGCCGGATGAGAGAATCAAATTGTTTGGACCCGGCGCGGATTCCGGAACCTTCGAGTATTTTACCGAAGCAATAGTTGGGCGGGCAAAATCCAGTCGGGGCGATTTTACGGCATCTGAGGATGATAATGTTCTGGTGCAGGGTGTGGCCAGTGATATGTATGCATTGGGTTTCTTTGGGTTTGCCTATTATATCGAGAATAGCAAGCGCGTGAATGCTGTCGCAATAGATAGCGGCAACGGTGGAGTATTGCCATCAGCGCATACTGTGAAAGATGGAAGTTATCAACCACTATCTCGACCGGTATTTATTTATGT
>JADZAR010000087.1 GCA_020852475.1 Nitrosomonas sp. | reverse complement strand
CTAAAAGTATTTGGGATAAAACAATGAGTCAAGGAAAAATTGTTCAGTGTATTGGTGCGGTTGTAGACGTTGAATTTGATCGAGGATCTATACCAAAAGTATATGATGCGTTGATCATGGAAGGATCCGATCTAACATTGGAAGTGCAGCAGCAGCTCGGTGATGGAATTGTGCGTACAATTGCGCTGGGATCTTCAGATGGATTGCGTCGCGGCATGATTGTAAAAAATACAGGTGCTGAGATAAAAGTACCTGTTGGTCCAAAAACATTGGGAAGAATTATGGATGTTTTAGGCAGACCGATCGATGAACAGGGCAGCATTGGATCAGATCAAGTGATGTCTATTCATCGTAAAGCACCGGCATTCGATGAACTGTCCGCTTCGACCGAATTATTGGAAACCGGAATCAAAGTTATTGATTTAATATGCCCATTTGCAAAGGGTGGTAAAGTCGGTTTATTCGGCGGCGCGGGTGTTGGTAAAACAGTTAACATGATGGAGCTTATCCGCAACATCGCAATTGAGCATAGTGGATATTCAGTATTTGCAGGTGTTGGGGAAAGAACACGTGAAGGAAACGATTTTTATCATGAAATGAAAGATTCCAATGTTCTGGATAAGGTTGCGCTTGTTTATGGTCAGATGAATGAACCACCAGGAAACAGACTCCGCGTGGCATTGACAGGACTAACAATGGCAGAATCATTCCGGGATGAGGGAAGAGATGTTTTGTTCTTTGTTGATAACATATACCGGTATACTTTAGCGGGAACTGAAGTGTCAGCATTGCTTGGACGGATGCCTTCAGCAGTGGGATATCAACCGACACTGGCGGAAGAAATGGGACGTCTGCAAGAACGTATTACTTCAACAAAGACAGGCTCTATTACTTCAATACAAGCTGTTTATGTACCAGCGGATGACTTGACAGATCCTTCGCCAGCGACGACATTCGGGCACTTGGACGCAACAGTCGTATTGTCGCGTGACATTGCATCTCTTGGGATTTACCCGGCGGTTGACCCGCTTGACTCCACTTCACGACAACTCGATCCACTTGTTGTGGGCGAAGAACATTACAATACTGCACGACAAGTTCAACAAACATTGCAGCGCTACAAAGAGTTGCGGGATATTATTGCGATCCTCGGTATGGACGAATTGTCGGCAGAAGATAAACTGGCTGTCAGTCGCGCGCGTAAAATACAACGGTTCTTATCACAGCCCTTCAACGTGGCTGAAGTATTCACAGGTTCGCCCGGCAAATATGTGCCATTGAAAGAAACTATTAAAGGTTTTAAAGGCATAGTAACAGGCGAATACGATGAATTGCCGGAGCAAGCTTTTTATATGGTTGGTGGCATAGAAGAGGCCGTTGAGAAAGCTAAAAACATTCAATAGAACGGATACAAATTAATGGGTACTATTTTCCACCTCGATATCGTCAGTGCCGAAGAGTCTATCTACTCAGGGCCAGTTGAATTTTTGGTCGCTCCAGCGCAAATGGGTGAACTAGGCATTTATCCACGCCATACTCCTTTGCTTACCCGAATAAAATCCGGCATGGTACGTATAAAAGCCCAGTTAAAGGAAGAAGAACTGGTTTATGTTTCAGGCGGTATGCTTGAAGTACAACCGGATGTGGTAACCATTCTCGCAGACACTGCAATACGTAGTCATGATCTAGATGAAGCGAAAGCCATAGAAGCAAAGCGTGCCGCCGAGGAGGCTATGAAAGACAAGGCTTCGGAATTGGATTACGCGAAAGCACAAGCTGAGCTGATGGAAGCTGTATCGCAGTTGGCGGCTATAGAAAAATTGAGAAAGCGGAGACATTAGTACACTATCTAAGTGGATTAAAAAGGGCGACGATCAGGGTCGCCTTTTTTTTTATCATAAACACTCAATAACAAAATACGCTCATTTTAACTATCTGATCGATTCTAGAGTAATTTCGGAAACCGATAGAATATAAATTTTTCTTCTTAATGAAACAAATGGGATCAAAACTGCATATAGTGATACTGGCAGCTGGTATTGGTAAACGCATGAAATCATCACGGCCAAAAGTGCTGCATGAATTGGCTGGAAAACCGATGCTTTCGCACGTAGTTGAATCTGCGCAAGCATTGCAGCCTTATCGGGTTTGTGTAGTAATAGGACACGGCGGCGAACAGATTATTGACCGTTTTGGCTCGAATGATCTTATATGGGTTGAACAGAAACCACAGCTTGGTACAGGACATGCCTTGTTGCAAGCTTTGCCAGAGCTTGATGAAGAAGGAGCAACTTTAGTTTTGTATGGGGATGTGCCATTAGTGCGCGTGGAGACACTTAGCAAGCTTGTTCAGGCTGGTTCTGGCGACAAGTACGCGATACTTACAACTGCACTTGAAAATCCATACGGTTACGGGAGAATTATAAGAAATGAAGACACGCGTGCGATTAAGTGCATTGTCGAAGAAAAAGATGCCACTGAAGCGCAACGCTTGGTAAATGAAATTAATACAGGAATAATGTACATTCCCAATCGGAAGTTACATATCTGGCTGCCGAAACTCAATAATGATAATGCGCAAAAAGAATACTACCTGACTGATTTGATTAAAATGGCTGTAGCTGAAAATATTCCCATCGTGTCGGCACAGCCGGATTACAACTGGGAAATTTTGGGCGTCAATAGCCGTGCCCAAATGGCGGAACTGGAGCGCATTTATCAGAAGGAAAATGCGAGCAAACTACTGGAAGATGGCGTAACACTCTATGATCCTTCGCGCATAGACATCCGTGGACAATTGAGATGCGGCAGTGATGTGGAGATCGATGTCAATTGCCTGTTCGAAGGTCATGTGCAACTCGGCAACAGTGTAAAAATAAAAGCAAACTGTGTGTTAAAAAATGTCACGGTTGCTGATGGCACAGTTATTCAGCCTTTCTCGCATATAGAAAATTCAGCTATTGGCGCAAACTGCAGAATCGGCCCTTATTCAAGAATACGCCCTAACACGAATCTCAATGACAATGTGCACATTGGCAACTTCGTTGAAATCAAGCAGAGTGTCATAGCTGAAGGCAGCAAGGTTAACCATTTAAGTTATATCGGCGATACGGTGATGGGGAGCAGTGTCAACGTTGGTGCCGGTACGATTACATGCAATTACGATGGCGCGCATAAACATCAAACCATTATTGAAGATAATGTATTTATCGGTTCAGATACACAGCTGGTTGCACCGGTAAAAATTTCTCGAGGGACGACCATCGGCGCAGGCTCGACAATTACCAAAGATACGCCGGAAAATGAATTGACTCTATCAAGAGCCAAGCAAGTGACATTGACAGGATGGAAACGCCCGTCCAAACAAAAATGACGAATCAGGATTTAGGTCATAGTGGGATAAAAGGAGTTTGAAATGTGTGGTATTGTGGGTGCAATTGCTGAAAAAAATATAGTTCCGGTTCTGCTGGAGGGATTATTCAGTCTGGAGTATCGCGGCTATGATTCCGCTGGTCTGGTGATAACCAATAACGGTTTGCAAAGACTCCGCACGGCCGGTCGAGTAGCGGAACTGGAAAAGAAAGTTGTTGAACAGAAAACCAATGGGTTTGCAGGAATCGCACATACGCGCTGGGCCACTCATGGAGAACCATCAGAACGTAATGCGCACCCCCATCTTTCCAGTAGAGAATCGAAAATTGCTGTTGTTCATAACGGTATCATCGAGAATCATGAAATCATGCGCAAGCGCCTGCAGGCCGAAGGTTTTCAGTTTGATTCCGATACGGATACCGAAGTTATCGCACATTTAATCGCGTTTCATCTGAGAAAATCAGACCGCTTGCTGAAAGCGGTGGGTCTGTCAATTTCAGAATTGCAAGGCGCCTATGCAATAGCGGTCATCGAAGAAACCCATCCGGAACGGATTGTCGTCGCCCGTAACGGCGCACCGTTGCTGCTTGGATTGGGAGAAAATGGCAACTATGCCGCTTCCGATGCTTCAGCCTTATTAAAAACCACGCGCAACATGGTATATCTGGAAGATGGTGATATTGCTGAACTTTACCGGGATCGCTATGCTGTTTATGAATGCAAAAATGGAGTTATCGGCGCGGAGATTAATCGTCCTGTACATCAAAGTGATTTGACCTGCGATGCGATTGACTTGGGGCCTTATGATCACTTCATGCAAAAGGAAATTTTTGAACAGCCCGGCGCAGTAGCTAATACGCTGGAAATGGTACTTAATGCGCAAGCCATTTCACCCGGCTTATTTGGCAGCGCTGCTGAAAAGATTTTTTCGCAAACTGAAGGCTTGTTGATATTGGCCTGTGGCACCAGCTATCACGCCGGACTGGTGGCCCGTTACTGGCTTGAAACCATTGCAGGCTTACCCTGTACCGTGGAAATAGCCAGTGAATATCGTTACCGTGACCCCATAGCCGATGCGCATACGCTCGTAGTAGGCATCTCGCAATCCGGTGAAACAGCCGACACGCTGGCAGCCATGAGTTATGCAAAAGCACTCGGTCATCTGCATAGCTTGGCGATCTGTAATGTGGCTGAAAGCGCACTGATCAGACAAACCGATCTGCGTTTTCTGACTCGCGCCGGTCCTGAAATCGGCGTGGCCTCAACTAAAGCATTTACTACCCAGCTGGCGTCATTACTTTTGTTGACGATTGTACTGGCGAAAATGCGCAATAAGCTACCCTCCGCAAAGGAAGCAGAAGTAATCGCGGCGTTGCGCCATTTGCCCGCAGCGTTGCAATCAACCTTACAGATCGAACCGGAAGTTCAGGAATGGTCGCAGCGGTTTTCGGAAAAACGGCATGCGCTATTTCTCGGACGCGGCGTGCATTATCCGATAGCCATGGAAGGTGCATTGAAACTTAAGGAAATTTCATATATTCATGCCGAGGCTTATGCATCAGGTGAGCTGAAGCACGGACCGCTGGCGCTGGTAGACAGAGAAATGCCCGTGGTAGCTATCGCACCAAATGATCAGCTACTGAGTAAACTGAAATCAAATTTACAGGAAGTGCATGCGCGCGGTGGCGAGTTATATGTGTTCGCGGATGCCGATACGCAGATCGAAGAAAGCGATCAGATTCACGTCATAAGACTTGCAGAGCATGCAGGCATTCTGAGTCCCATTCTGCATACGATTCCACTGCAATTACTGGCTTATCATGTGGCGCTGGTAAAAGGCACTGATGTGGATAAACCGCGTAATCTCGCCAAAGCGGTAACCGTGGAGTGATGAAAGTAACAACCATTTTTCATTTTCGCGTTGTTTGGCAAACAACCCCTGCCAGCATTGGATGAATACTTTATCCCTGACTGATGCAGTGGTAAGATAAGCCCTTCCACATCAAAGAGAAAGATATCCATGGCTGGTCATAGTAAATGGGCTAATATCAAGCATAAAAAAGCCGCGCAAGATGCCAAGCGCGGCAAGATTTTTACTCGGCTTATCAAGGAAATTACCGTTGCCGCCCGCCTGGGTGGTGCTGATCCAAACAGCAATCCCCGCTTACGGCTGGCGATGGACAAAGCGTTTAGCCATAACATGCCGAAAGACAATATTGAACGTGCTATCAAACGGGGCAGCGGCGATCTCGAGGGCGTGAATTATGAAGAGATTCGCTATGAAGGTTACGGTGTTTCGGGTGCCGCGGTCATGGTCGATTGTATGACGGATAATCGCATGCGGACGGTGTCCGATGTACGGCATGCTTTTACCAAATATGGCGGCAATCTAGGGACCGATGGATCGGTGGCCTTTTTGTTCAAACATTGCGGACAATTTCTGTTCGCACCGGGCGCCAGTGAGGAAAAACTCATGGATGCCGCTCTGGAGGCGGGCGCCGAGGATGTCATAACCCATGAAGATGGCAGCATAGAAGTCATTACCGCGCCGTATGAATTTATTGCCGCAAAAGATGTTTTGGAAAAAGCGGGATTCATTGCGGAGATAGCTGAAGTAACTATGAAACCGGTGAATGAGGCGCTGATGTCTGGAGATGATGCGGTTAAAATGCAAAAGTTGCTGGATGCGCTGGAGAGTCTCGATGACGTGCAGGCCGTTTATACCACCGCAGTACTTGAAGAATAATTTTATAAACGGACAGGTGACCGTATCCGGATACTCGGCATAGATCCCGGTTTGCGCGTTACCGGATTTGGCGTCATTGACCACCATGTTCAGCAGTTGACTTATGTCGGCAGTGGTTGTGTCAGAACAACCGAAGGTTCCCTGCCTTGTCGTCTGAAATTGATCATGGATAGCTTGCGCGAAATCATTCTGCGCTATCGTCCTGATCAGGTCGCTATTGAGCAGGTTTTTTTCAATGTCAATCCAAAGTCGACCCTGCTGCTGGGACAGGCGAGAGGTGCTGCCATCTGTGCAGCAGTGCTCGATGATCTTGAAGTAGCTGAATATACTGCGTTACAAATCAAGCAAGCCGTGGTCGGTAATGGACATGCACATAAAAGCCAGGTGCAGGCCATGGTGATACGGCTATTAAACCTGGCGAGCAAACCCGGCGCGGATGCTGCGGATGCGCTGGCCTGCGCGATATGTCACGCGCATAGCGGATCGGGATTGGTCGAAATCGGCAGGATGAACATGCGCATGAAAAGAGGGCGGCTGGTGTGATTGGGCGATTGAGCGGCATTCTTCTCGAAAAGCAGCCACCGCAGGTATTGCTGGATGTCAACGGTATCGCTTACGAAATTGACGTGCCGATGAGTACTTTTTTTGTTCTGCCTGTCGTCGGCGAGCAGGCAACGCTGCATACGCATCTGCTGATACGCGAGGATGCGCATCTTCTGTTCGGCTTTGCCACTGAACCGGAACGCCAGACATTCCGCCAGCTCATCAAAATAACCGGCGTCGGTTCAAGAACGGCGCTGGCATTATTATCCGGTATGAATGTTGCAGAGTTGCATCAGGCGGTCAGTGCGCATGACAGCTCAAGGCTGGTCAAAATTCCAGGCATTGGCAAAAAAACAGCCGAGCGACTTTTGCTTGAATTACGCGACAAGCTCAAAATAGAGAAATTCGATACAATTCAAGCGCCAGAGTTATTGCATCAGACAAACGACATTTTCAATGCATTACTGTCACTGGGCTATAATGAACGCGAGGCTGACTGGGCTGTGCAGCAGATTCCGGCGGAGACAACGGTTACGGAAGGCATACGTCAGGCGCTGCAGCGGCTGTCCAGGGATAAATAACATCGATAATGATAGAAACAGACCGTTTGATTACCGCTTCCGCAGCCTCTTCTCAGGAAGAATTGCTGGAGCGCGCACTGCGACCCAAGCAGCTTGATGAATATGTTGGCCAGGAAAAAATCAGGGGACAATTGCAGATTTTCATCGAAGCCGCCCGCCGCCGTAAGGAAGCGCTTGATCATGTGCTGCTGTTCGGCCCCCCGGGGTTAGGGAAAACAACACTGGCGCATATCATTGCCAGAGAAATGGGTGTCAGTCTGCGCCATACTTCCGGACCGGTACTTGAACGGCCCGGCGATCTGGCAGCGCTACTGACCAATCTGGAGCCACATGATGTACTCTTTGTCGACGAGATACACCGCTTGTCTCCCGTGGTTGAAGAAATACTCTATCCCGCCCTTGAAGACTATCAACTGGATATCATGATCGGCGAGGGCCCCGCCGCGCGTTCGGTAAAACTCGATCTGCCGCCGTTTACACTGGTTGGCGCCACCACGCGCGCCGGCATGTTGACCAATCCCCTGCGGGATCGTTTTGGCATCGTTTCACGGCTGGAGTTTTACAGTGCCGATGAACTTAGCCGGATAGTCATGCGCTCAGCAGGATTGCTGAATGTGCAAATGACGCCGGAAGGCGCGTTTGAGATAGCACGGCGATCGCGCGGTACGCCGCGTATCGCCAATCGCCTGCTGCGCCGTGTGCGCGACTATGCCGAAGTCCGCGCGGATGGGCAGGTCAATCGGCAGATTGCCGATGCGGCGCTCAGCATGCTCGATGTCGATGCGGTCGGACTGGATATCATGGATCGCAAATTATTACTGGCCGTGATGGAAAAATTTGGCGGCGGTCCGGTCGGCGTGGACAATCTAGCGGCGGCGATCGGTGAAGAGCGCGATACCATCGAAGATGTGCTGGAACCATACCTTATTCAACAGGGCTATCTGAAACGCACCCCACGCGGACGCATGGCAACGGTCATCGCGTTTCGGCATTTCGATATCCCCCTGCCCGGAAATGGTCTGCCGGGCGAATTGTGGGAAGAAAGCCATTCCTGATTTGTAGATAATTTATTTGATTCTGAGTGATGCAAACCCAAACACTACGTATTATCACCGCGACATTGGTAATTGTTTTTATCATGCTGTACATGCACACCAACAGCGAGCAGCGTTTCTACAGCAAAACAGCTGAGCCGGCGGTGGCGCAGATTCTGGCGGAAATTTCCACCTGGCAGGAAGAGCCGCTGTTGCGGCATTTGGCTCCCGAGGCCAGAGAAACCATTACCGATGAACAGTTAAAACAATTACTGGATCGTTATCGCGCGTTTGGCTGGTTTTATTCAGTCAACGAACTCAACTTTTCACGCACCGCCAGCTTCTTTTCATTATTTGGTGATAAGCGCATCAACTATTCCGGTGTTGCAGATTATTCGACAGGGCCGGTGAGTTTTAACATGACGCTGGTTGAACGCGGAGGGTATTTCCTGGTTTATAATTTTAGTCTGGCGCGGGCGACGGATTGATGGTTAGGGTATCTCTAGAAATCCAGCCAATCATTGGTTTAGATGCTGGAAAAGGCAAATGACTGATGAAAACTGACTTTGCTATACGCGCTGTATCAAGTTCTGCAACACTTCCTGTAAACGCGATCGGAGGAACACAGCATGTCAGTAGCAACGCACCTGGCCAAATTTGGCGTAACCGTTGAACAAGCCTATGACTTTATCATTGCCAACGTCGATCAGCCTGAAATAATATTCGACACAGCCGAGGAATTCGCGGTAACTACCGCAATGCTCAGCGAAATAACGCAATTCTCAACCGCGGTAATCAGTAATTATTTTGCATCCTTCAACCTCGACACCGGCAAACTGGATGATACGCATATTCTGATTAATTCGGATCCAGACGCCTTAAGTTCACTCGTCACACTTAACACGCGAACAGGCATTCTGTCGAATGAATCGTTGCGGGGATTTGTTCAGCAAGCACTCAACGATCCTTCACAATATGATGCTGTATTCAGTCCGCAATTTCCGTTTCAGGATGACGACGGCATTTACGACGCGGAAGAGCTGGGCGTAACCACGCTGAATAATATACCGGCCACCACCGCGAGTATCGAATCGCTGTTTTATGGTTCACTCATCAACATGTTCCTGAGATTCGATCAAAGCGAATTAAATCAGATTGTTTTTTTCCCCGTCGCGGAAAGGCGCGGTTCCGATGATTTTCAGGCGTTTGTATTCGAAGCATTAAGCGATATTTCGCTGACGGCGCCCAGACCGGATGATGAGCTGGCCGGACTGGTTGTCAGGGAAGCAGCCATACTGATCACGGGACTTGTCGACGATAGCGCCATTGTCGGCGTGCTGGATCAGAGTTTTTTGGGGTTGGCGGTGGGATGATTTGATGTTCTTGTTTGATTAAAATAACTTGGTTTTCAAAATTCCATCAAGCAAAGGAGAAGGTTTATGTCAGTAAGTATATCTGCGGAAGAGCATTTGGCTAAATTTAGCTTAACAGTCAAAGATGCGAATGAATTTATTACCGCAAATCTTAATCAGCCTGACGTTATTTTTTACGCAGCTTTAGATCATGGCGTTACCACTAGCATGCTTAACCAAATAACAAATTATTCACCAGAAATTATTTGCCAGTATTTTAATACTGCAGGATTCGAGTGTAGTGAACTCGATGAAACAAGCATTTTATTGAATAGAAATGCAGATGTTTTGGAGAAATTGGTAAATTTTAATCAAAATATTGGTATCTTATCGAATAGTTCTATAAGAGAGGAAATCGAACCACAGCTTATATCTCCACAAGTCCCGCATGTTTTTTTGGCCCAACATATCCCTTGCAGGGGAATGATGGATTGTATGATGCCGCAGAGTTAGGTATAGCACATTTAAACGAAGTTACAGCTTCAAATGAGAGCATAGAGTCATTATTCTATGGGGCATTGATTAATGTGTTTTCAGCGCTTGATGAATCGGAACTAATGCAAATCAATGCATTTCCTGACGACGGGAACGCTGAAGAGTTTCAAACAATGTTTCTTGATATGCTCAATGATATGCCCGAACCAATCGCTTGGACTGAAGAAGAAATGTTCCAGCTTGTTGTAAGCGAGGCAATAGGAATCATGAATGGATTTGTTCTTCCAGATATTGATTTTGTAGGAAGAATAGATCCTTTACTTTCTCCTGCTTTTTGGTTCGATGTAAATGTAGCTTAAGTTTTGAAATCACTTACCAACAAATGGTTGGTAAGTGATTAAGTTTCATGATGTCTTATTTTCTGCACCAACATCCATCTGCATGATAATTACCTTGTGAGTCATAATAAGTTCCAGAGCATTCGACTTTAGAAATATGGCATTTATGATCTGCATGAGCTTCACTAATGATGTTAAAAGAAGAGTCTGCCGTAACATGGTTTTTAAAAAAATCATGTATTGGAATAGATTTTTCAGGTGTAAATAATTTATATATGAAGTTTTCTTTTTGATCAGCAAGGCGAACAAAAATATAACTAATTTTTTCCCCGCTATTTAATTCTATTGTGTAATTAGTAGTTTCTCTAGAAGACAGTCCAGGTACAGGAATGTTTTCAACTTTAAATTCTTCCCCCTTTATAACTTTGAAAGGATTCTGATTGTTAGAGTAAATCTTGATGGTTGTGACGATTGAAATAAGTGATATAAGAACAAATATGCCTATACATCCGCTCCTGATGTAAGTTTTAGTTTGTGCGTCCATTTGCTTCTCCCCTTAAAAATTTAAAGTTAGTTGTATAAAAAAAGTACGGCCAGGGCTATACCTCGGTGAGGTAATTGTTGTATTTTGAAACCACGAATTGCGATAAAGAAAATCTTCTTCAAGAATATTTCTTGCTTCAAAACTTAGAAGGCCTTTTCGCGAGGGTAGTCGATAACCAGCGACAACATCCAGCAAGAAAAAATTACTGTGGCCTTCGGTCTTACCTATTTTTGCATCAAAAGGAATGCGAATGCCTCGTTTTATGCCCTGATTTACAAAAGTTCCAGTTAAGCTAGTGAAGAATCCATTAGGGTTATAATAATTAATTTTTATTGGCGCA
Organism: Nitrosomonas sp.; assembly: GCA_020852475.1. Lineage (GTDB taxonomy): Bacteria > Pseudomonadota > Gammaproteobacteria > Burkholderiales > Nitrosomonadaceae > Nitrosomonas. The sequence goes on along the minus strand of JADZAR010000087.1, from coordinate 7,983 downwards.
CTTAATGTCTCGATATCAAATGGATTCGGACTTTGCGATTTATCTCTTTGAAAGCTTTCGAACTCAAACTCCCCGGTAATTGACCAACTTGTACTTATTAAGCCATATAAATAGGCGCGATAGATTTTTTCTGTTTGTTTCTCGTGACCATCTGTAATTAAGAAAGGAATCTTTAGTTTTCGGGTTGAACCTTCAACGCCACCATATAAGTTTTCCGAAATCCGGAAGTCTAACCCAGCACCTTTGCGCTTTGATTTTGCTCCATTCGGATCATCAAAAAATTGATTAAATCCAGCTATCTGGGTTGGCTCAATGGTTTGTTGAATCATCAAATCATTTTTGATTGTTTCAATCCAGGCTAAGCGTAACCGTAGGTCTTTTGTTAAATTCCACTGAACACCTAATTTTGGATCAACTTCTTTTATTTTATAACCGCTTATATTGTCTTCGTTTACTCGAAGCTCTCTGTTGGCATGAAGTGAGTTATAGCCGAACCCTAGCGTTGCGCTGATGTTGTTTGGTAAATTCCAGAATGTATATAAATAAGCGCTTTCACGTTCAAATTTATCGTCTATAACTGATATAGAGCTTGTGGTATCAGTTTTTCTTGACGATAGTCCACCTCCGGTGATAACACTAAAATACTTGTCTCTGAATAAATATTGCGCCTCTACTTGATATAAATCACTTGTTTCGGTGAAATTCGAAGGATTCTGGGGTAGATCAGTGCCTTTGAATTTCCGATTTCCAAAAAGAGTAGAAATAATGATGTCTTGTTTTTCGGAAAGTGAATATCTGGCACCTAAACGGGCGGTGTCGTTTCTGATTTTCCTTCTTTCTTGTTTATCGAATAGTTTCTTGTTAAAGTCTAACTCAATGTCGCCATGTTCTTTTTCTTGAGTTCGTACTTCAGCCTGAACATTCAACTTCGGTGAAAAAGCATGTTGTATAAACGCATTATAAATATTGTGGTTTTGATCATTGTTAGGACGGAATCCATTTGTTTCGTAGTGAAACTGACCCAGACTTACCGACGTGCGGTCGTAAAGCTGTGAGAAAACGACTTCATTACCTAATGTTCCGTGGTTGCCGACAACTCCGGAAGCAACCAGCTGTGGTTTGTTTCGTTCCATTAATGGTGCGAATTCATTGAATCCCGTCGAGAACGGGCCGGTGTTAGTAATGATATTGAGGTCCGGCACAGCTGCGTGAGGTTGTACTGGATTAAGATTAATCGGTTGTAAAAGTTGTGCTTGAAGCAGTTCACTGACACGGGCAACCTCATGCCTTGGAACTCTGGCGTAAGTATCCGCCAGAAACCGATGCGCGGAATGATTGGATGGATCATGGCTCAACGATTTGGCGGTTTCCACGATGGCGCGTTTTTCAAATCCTAGATTATCAAAAATTCGTGCCAGACTCGATCCGCGTCCGGCCTGATCCTGATCCAGTAACAACCTGGAGCGGTAGATGGCGCGATTGTCGTTCAGTTCGATGGATTTCTGGATATCCTGTAACGCCTCGATCGGCCGGTTTTGGGTTTGTTTCTGTATGGCGTCGTAGAACCAGGGTGTCGGGTCGCGTGGATCCAACCCTTTGGCTAGTTCGAATTGTGTTTCTGCGAGTGAATACCGTTTCTCCTCGAAATACGCCTTGCCCAGATAGCTGCGAATCAGTGAATTACCCGGGTCGAGACTGGCAGCAATTTCGAGCTCGATGCGACCGGCTTCCAATTGCCCTTCGCGGATGAGCGCAAGCCCCAGGCCAAGCCGTGGCATGGGATCAGCCTGATCCAGCAATATAGCTTCGTGAAAAATCGATTGCGCTGCTTGGGTATTGATTTTCAGCAAGTAAGCAAATCCAAGAACGGTTTGCGTTTTGGCGATGAGCGGATTCAGATTGACCGCCTCCTGAGCTGATTCCAGCGCCTGATCGAGTTCGCCGACGGACATCTGCAACTCGGACAGCCTTGCCCAGATCAATGCATTCAGCGGGTCGAGATTGATCGCCTGTTTCACGCTGGCCAGCGCTGCGTCAATGTCGAAAGCCGCCTGCTGCGCGTAGGAAAGTGCAAGCCGGGCGGGCGCGGACAAATTGTCATGCTGAACAGCCTGATGCGCCAGTTCAAGCGCGCGTTCCTTATCATTCTGAACAATAGCGATGATGGACTTCAGTGCCAGGGCTTCGCTGTTATCCGGATCATCGGCCAGCACGCGTTTGATGACGGCGCGGGCTTCATCCGCCTGACCGACGGACAGCAAATACTCCGCTTGTTTTAACCGGTCGCTGATTTCGACGGCACCTTGATTGCGGGAATGGCCGATAATCGCCGGATAGTACAGCGCCCACTGTACGGCGTCCAGCGGTCTGGCGATGATTTCTTTCAGCGGTGCCCGGTGTTGATACGCCACTGCCGCTTCATGGCCGGTCAACATCACGCTGCCGTGTTCGTTACTGGCGGAAACACGGCCTTCGAAAATGACCACTCGCGCATGATCGGTTTCCACTTCAATGGAAAATTCCGTGCCTTCTACACCCGCGTTCAGAAAGGGGGTTCTGACTTTGAACGGCAGCGGGGTGCGCGTGATAATATGCACCGCACCCTTGATCAGGTCGATCAGCGCGGTGATTTTGTTTTCTTCGCTTCTAGGAATGGTGATTGTGGTGCGTTGATCGAGCCGCATGACACTGTTGTTATTGAGGCGAATGGCGGCGCGGCTGTGCGTGCGCACCCGCAGCGAATCCCCGGCGCAGAGCTGCGTCTCAAGCGCGGCAGGCTCCCAGGTTGTCGACCGATGGCGGCGTACTTCGACAACTCCCTGAACGGATACCACCTGCGCGGCGCGCACAACGCAGGCATCGGCGGCCAGCGCATTGCGCATCAGAACAAAGGGTGTGATGAAAAAGGCGATGCTTGCCAGAAAGTAAACCCAGCTGATACCTGCTTGCGTGAGTGGCATTCTTGGAATCGTCATCGCGTCAAATCCGGGTTCCGGTTAAAAAGCCTGTTAAGTTAAAGTCTAACATAAAAACTTTAAGGTAATTAAGTTAAGAGCTAGGGGAAAAGTTTTTGTAACGTTCTCACAATAATAATCCTGATAAATAAGATGGTTAAGCATAAAGGATCAGGGCGGAAGGAAGCTTGCGCGCTTCTGAAAGTCTAAGTCGATACAAGGATTATGTCTGTGAGAAATATCACACTTGAATGGGCGTAAGACTTACGTTTTTTCCGTCAACCGGATAACCGGATGCCATGTTTCAGGCGGGGAATGCCGGCAGATGGCGAGATAGAATTGCGCGGGACCGTCGTCCGGGAAAAGCGTGAGGATGGTTTGCCATTTTTCGATCGCGTCAATGTGCTGGTGTGTGTAAGCATTCAACGCGGCGGCGGACATTTCGCACAACAGAAGCTGTTCCTTGCTGGCAGCCTGTTTGTGTGCGACCAGTTCGTGCAGCTGAACCGGCAAGGATTTGCCGGCGAATTGAAAATCGCCCAGCGGGCGCGTCAGAAAGCAGTTGATTCCGTCCAGTACTTCATGAGCGACCAGCAGTCTCGTACCCAGACGCTTGTTGATCGCTTCGATGCGGCTGGTCGTGTTGACGAGATCACCAACGGTGCGATAAATATAATCTTCGCGTGTGCCGGAACCGAATTTGCTGATCAGCAGTTCGCCAAAATGAATGCCGATGCGCGTCGGCATTGCGGGGTGATTGCCTTCAGCATTGAACTGACGGATATTATCCAGAATGGCCAACCCTGCGGCGCAGGCTTGTTCACGCAGGGTCTTGCTGGTGGTCGGGGTTTTTGCGGCTTCCCAGATCGCCAGCATGGCATCGCCGGTTTTTTCGGAAACAACGCCGCTGTTTTCCTGGACGGAACGGGACAGGATAGCAAAATAATCATCCAGCAGCGTTTTCAGACGCCGCAGATTCATTTCCTCGGCAAGCGTGGTGTAACCTTCTACATCGGTAAACAGGCAGGCTGCGTAAACAAGCTGGTCTTTATGCAGTGAGGAATCCATCTGCCGGGTGATATCGCCAATGATCCGTTGGGGCGTGAATTGGCCGAACAACGCCAGAATCTGATCGCGTTCTTGCCGGGCGGCGAGGTATTTGAGGAGGATAGCGCCTGCGGCTGCTCCGGGAATAACGATGAAAAGCGGCGTAATCAGCGGCAGCCAAACGCCGGTTTGCTGGAAGGTCAGTCCGGCAAACAGCGCATAGACTCCAGCAAGGGCTGCGCTGGCGGCAACCAGCATGCGATTGGAAAGCACGGGGAGAATAATGCCTAGCGTTAATCCCATGATGAGCAGTAATCCCAGGCTGCCGCCATAAGGAAAAGGTTTTACGGGCTTGTTTTCAAGCAGGTTGGCAAAGGCCGTGGCGGCGATCTCCACGCCGCTGATTTTTACGCCTTCCGAATCGGTAAAAACGGTGTGGTAGGCATCCCGAATCAACTCGTTTTCCGACTGCGTGGTTGCGGACAGGCCGACGAAAACGACTTTTCCTGCGATGTTTGCGCGCAGCGCATTCAGTGCTACTTCGTCACCTTCGGCGGATTGCAGGATCTGATAATAGGGAACAGTGCGGATACTGCGCGGTGGGCCGTAAAAATTCAGGTAATGCGCGCCGTCACTGGCGTATACATTCACCAGCGATGCTATCAGCTGTTTTTTCCGTTCCCCCAGGCGGCTTGCATGCAGTTCTGAAATAATGTCCTGCCTGATGTCCGGATGATCATTAAACAGTTGCCGCAGAGAAAAAATAACGGTTTCCATGTTGTTGATCTGATGGTGGTGCTGCGGTAACTGGTCAGCGCCCGGCGCCTGAATTGTACGCAGCAGCGCCACCAGATCATCATAAACCGGTAATGTGTAAGTCTGAAAAACGATCACGGGAATTGTCGGCGCATCGCCCATGCCCGGCTTGAATGCCCAGTAGGCGTTGATGCGCGGTTTGTCCGGCAACGGAAAAGGCGCGTGTGCAAGCACCGCATCCGCGAACTCGGGCAACAGCGGTATGCTTTCTTCCTTGAGCAGCCTGAATGGCGATGTGTCGGTCCGTTCATCGGCTAAATCGAAGGACTCACTGTGCAATCGCTCAACAATGACGACATTGCCTGCATTTTTGATGGCTTCGGCCAGTTGCCGGTCGTGATCGGGATTTGCGTCAGGCGTATGAAAGATCAGATCCAGTACAATAACCTGAGCGCCGGCGCCGGCCAGGTGATTGATCAGGCTTGCATGAATGTTCCTGGGCCACGGCCAGAAATTTGGCGAAACCGGCAACTCCAGCTGGCTTGCCGACGGCCGGTCGATCGCGATAACCATGACTTCATCGGGTGAGGGTGTCGCGCCGCGAAACTGAAACAGCCAGTAGAGACCGTATTTTTCCTCAAGCGCCCAGCCCTGTGGTGTCAGATAGATCAAGCAGCCAAGCAGGCCTGTAAAGATACCGAGGAGTATCTGCCGGATGCGTTTCGACATGAGATGGCGGATAAGAAAGGTTATTTTGTGTTATGCACTAAGCGCGTTTCGTCCTACCGCAGAATACCGTTACGGGTTCAGTAGGCTGACAGGGAGGCTGTCCGAGAATAGACTGATCTACTGCGGACGATTCTGACTGGCTGGATTTTCCGATCCTTTTCGTTGAATAGAACGACTATTCGCCTCAAATGATCGAGAAATCCCGCTCAATCAGTCTCGCCCTCGCTACGATCGCTATTCTCGGACAGCCTCCTAGACCGGATTTTAGTATACTTAATATCCGTAAAGGGATAAATGCTATTAGAACTTCAGGATAATACTGCATGATAATTGTGATTTCTCCGGCCAAGACACTGGATTTTGAAGCGCCTGCGGGAACCGGTCAACATTCCTTGCCCGATTTCCTCGATGAATCGGCGGTATTGATCGATCAGCTCAGAACGCTGTCGCCGGATCAGCTCGGCATGCTGATGTCGATCAGCCCGAAATTGGCGGTTTTGAATGCCGACCGCTACCGTACATGGACAAGGCCATTCACGCCCGCCAATGCCAAGCAGGCGCTGTATGCATTCAAGGGCGATGTGTATACGGGGCTGGACGTGGAAACACTGGTGGAAGAGGATGTCGCGTTTGCGCAGGATCATTTGCGCATTCTTTCCGGTCTTTACGGCGTGCTGCGTCCGCTTGATCTGATGCAGCCCTATCGTTTGGAAATGGGAACGCAGCTGGCGAATGTTCGTGGCGAGAATTTGTACGATTTCTGGGGCGATCGGATTACCGACGCGATTAATCGTGAACTGAAACGGCAGAAAACGGATACGCTGATCAATCTGGCTTCGAATGAATACTTCAAATCCGTTCGTCCGGAGAAAATCGAGGGAAAAATCATTACACCGGTTTTCAAGGATCAGAAAAACGGCATGTATAAAATTATCAGCTTCTTCGCCAAAAAAGCTCGCGGTTTGATGAGTCGCTATATCATTCAGCATAAACTGTCCGATCCGGAGGCGATCAAGGATTTCGATGTGGCTGGCTATCATTTCGATCCGACGTCCGGTAGTGCGGATGAATGGGTTTTTCTGCGCGAAGAATCGAAAACATGACGGAACCATGCTGTGCGGTGAATCATGAATAACACACCGATTTATTTTGGCGATGTGCTTTAATGGATAGTGACAGGAACGATCGATGAACAGTAAATCGTATATTGAATGGGCGAAAAATTATGTCGCGCTTTCCAATAAACATGATCTGAGGGAACTGGAAGTCATGTTTCTGGGCAGCGCAATTTATCATTCGGATTATTTCGGAGAATACAAGGGCAGCGTTGCCATTCGTGAAATGATGGCCAGTTTTTTCGCGCGTTATCCGGATGCGCATTGGGAAGTCACCGAGTACCGTGCGCTGGACGATAATGGCGTCGAATTCGATTTTCTGATGACAGGAACCGATGCGGCCGCGAACGAACCGGTCAGAAGGCGCGGACGGGAGCGTATTTACTTCGAGCCGGACGGCCTGATCAGCCGCATTCATGTGTATAAGCCCGATGAATATGAATCCGGCGTTGAAACAGGGCCTTAGATAGAGATGTTATTGCCGGATTTGATCAGGCGCTTGTTGCGGGTTGTCTTTTGTTGTCTCAAATCCGGCGGATTTTGTACTTTCCATATTGCCTGCTGAATCTGTTTTTTCTGTGCTATCAACCGCATCGTTTTCCGCTTCAGTATCGTTTTCCGGTGTTTTCGCGATGGAATGCAGATTTACATGCAACGCCGCTTTGGCCAGCAAATGCGCGCTCACCGGCGCGGTGATGAACAGAAACAGCGTAATCAGCACTTCGTGCAGGCTCACACTTTCCGTATACATGCTGAAATAGATCGACGACGCGATCAGCAGGCTGCCGACGCCCAGCGTCGTTGCCTTGGTGGGACCATGCAGACGCGTGTAAAAATCCTTGAGCCGAACGAGTCCGAGTGAGCCGATGAAAGTAAGCAGCGCGCCGGTCAGAATCAAAAAGGATAAGAAGTATTCCAGCATAAGGGTGTCTCTAAAAATTCAAAGTTCTAATCAGAGAATGAGCAAAACGCGGCGCGAATAAAAAAAAGAAACATTTTTTGAGAGTAACAAAGTATTGTGACGAAATCTGGATTTTTAGAGATGTCCGTAACTTACTCGATAATATCCCCGCGCAACATATATTTGCATAATGCTACCGTACCGATGAAGCCCATCAACGCGATCAGCAGCGCAGCCTCGAAAAAAAGCGCACTGCCCAGATAGATGCCCAGTAAAACCAGCAAAGCGATGGTGTTGATATACAGCGTATCCAGCGCCAGAATCCGGTCCGGCATATCCGGGCCGCGCAACAGGCGGAAAAAACTCAGGATCACTGCGATGGTGACCAGCGTGAATGCGATTTGAATGGTAACCGCTAACATGATTCAAAAATCTCCTTCAATGGTCTTTCGTAGCGCTGCTTGATGGTTGCGATAAGCGT
>JADZAR010000086.1 GCA_020852475.1 Nitrosomonas sp. | reverse complement strand
ATCCAGTACCAGACTAATCGCGTCCAGTTTGAATTCCTTTGTATAGTGTTTCCTCTGTTCCATTTCTTCCTCCAATTAAGACTATTTTCTCTTAACTGGAGTGTCCGGGTCTATTAGACCATGTCAACTGAACTTCAAAACCCGCATCAATCTGCCCAAAGAAAGCCTCAAGACACTGACTTTGCAGGACGGCTACAAGGATAACCAGATCAATGGATTCAAACGGGTGCAATTTCCCTGGCTGTTCGAGATACCGGATGAATACGCTGGCAAGATCAACCTGCCGGAAATAGAGCTGGATTTGTATCCGAAAATTGAAGCACTGTCAGCCGGAAAGCAATCGGATAAGGCCAAACCCGTTAATCAGGTCAGGCAAAAGGGCAAGATTTCCAGCCAAACAATGGCTTTGTTTGACTTTGACCGGATATATCTGGCGCTGCAGGAATACAAGCAGTTGCGCAGCTGGAGTAATTTGCGCTTAACTCGCGCGCGCTTGAAGGAGTTCTGCCTGAAATGTGATGACTGGTACACGCTGCATATTCCACCGGCAGAGTTGGCGATACGGGCGATTGCCGATATCCGCAAGCAGGAAGATATACTCATCCGCCTGTTGCAGGATTATACCGACCGTTTTTATAAAACACTGAAAACAGCCTACGAAGGGCGGTTTTATAAGGTGGTCAATGTCAGGGAAGACGATGACGCATTACTCAAAATGTACCATTTTGAAATTGATGGCACGGGCGACGGGGATGTTTATGCAGAGCGAATCCATGCTTTGCAGACTTTGGTGAAAGAAGGCAGAATCGGTGAAGCCAGTCAGTGTAACCTGGGACAAATGGTCGCGATTTGTTTTGACAGCCATTTGTATTATCCCTTGTTTGCCATTGAAGGCGATGTGCCGCTGAAACTGCGCCCGTTATCGTTCGATTCGCCCAGTGAGGTACAGTTTGTGCGCGAACTTGAAGCATTCTATCAATCCCCAGCAGGGCGACAGATCATTGGTAAACGCAGCCTCTATTTGTTGAGAAACGCGGATAACAAGGCAAAGGGACTGGGGTTTGCGCTGGCGGGAAATTTCTATCCCGATTTTCTGCTCTGGCTGGTCGATAATGAAACCGGCAACCAGTGGCTGAATTTTGTCGATCCCAAGGGATTGCGCCAGATGAATTTGACTGATCCCAAATTGCAGTTGTATCGGGAGGTGAAAAAAATACAGGAAAAGCTTGCTGATCCGACGTTGACGCTGAATGCCTTTATCGTTTCAGCGACCAGATTCGCCAATCTGCTGAATGTCGCATGCGACCAGAGCGAGCTCGAAGCACGCAATGTTTTATTTATGGATGATGGCGGGCCGGTTTATCTGAAAAAAATGTTTGATCAGATGGAACTTTGAAATGTACCCGCAAGCGGCTTGACGTTCTGGAATCACGTATCGTTTGGCTGCGTGGGCATTCAGCCGAATCGCTGCAACCTGAGTCCATTAAGTATATAATACACAGTTATTTTTGGCTGGTACGGTTAGGGATGTTGGTTTGGTTCCCGACTGATTAACCGGCATCAAAAACCGAAAACCGATTCACCATTCTTTAGTTCAACGATACATCCAGCATGCGACCAATTACGAAATCCAGCAAACTCGCCAATGTGTGTTACGACATTCGTGGTCCGGTGCTCGAGCGCGCGCGCCGCATGGAAGAGGAAGGGCATCATATCATCAAGCTCAATATCGGCAATCCGGCGACGTTCGGGTTTGATGTGCCGGAGGAAATACTGCAGGATGTGATTCACAATCTGTCCGAAGCGTCGGGGTATTGTGATTCGAAAGGATTGTTCGCAGCGCGCAAGGCGATCATGCATTACACGCAGGAAAAACAGATCGCTAATGTTCAGCTCGATGATATTTTCATCGGCAATGGTGTTTCCGAACTGGTTGTTTTGACGATGCAGGCTTTGCTCGACAATGGCGACGAGGTGCTCATTCCGATGCCGGATTATCCGCTTTGGACGGCGGCGGTTGTATTGTCCGGCGGTATGGCAAGGCATTATATCTGTGACGAGCAGTCGGACTGGCTGCCGGATTTGAACGATATTCGCGCCAAAATCAATCCCCGAACCCGTGCGATTGTCATTATCAATCCCAATAATCCCACCGGCGCGCTTTATCCGAAGGAATTGCTGCTTGAGCTGATCGAGATTGCGCGTGAGCATCAATTGATTGTTTACGCCGATGAGATTTACGACAAAATTCTCTACGACGATGCGCAGCATGTATCCATCGCGTCGCTGGCGGATGATGTGTTGTTTGTAACTTTCAACGGTTTGTCGAAAAATTATCGCGCGGCTGGCTTTCGTTCCGGTTGGGCGGTCGTTTCGGGCGAGAAAAGTCACGCAACCGATTATATTGCCGGTTTGAATATGCTGGCATCAATGCGGTTGTGCGCCAATGTACCTTCCCAGTTCGGCATACAAACCGCGTTGGGCGGTTATCAGAGTATTTATGATCTGACGCTGCCGACCGGACGTCTCAAGCGGCAGCGCGATGTTGCCTGGGAACTGTTGACCGCTATTCCGGGAGTAACTTGCTATAAGCCGCGCGCCGCCCTGTATCTTTTTCCCAGGCTGGATCCGAAAATTTATCCTGTTATCGATGATCAGCAGTTTGTGCTCGATTTGCTGTTGGAGGAGAAGGTGTTGCTGGTGCAGGGTAGTGGATTTAACTGGATGAATCCAGATCATTTTCGCGTGGTTTTTCTACCCAATACGGACGATCTGACCGAGGCGGTGGGCCGTATAGCGCATTATCTGCAACGCTATCGCAAACGCCACTCAACCTGATTGTAAAGTTGTCTGAAAATTGTTTGCAAACCTTTTTATTTTTTGAATTTGTTTATCCAATAAAAACCTGAAACTAACTATGAAACCCATAAAAGTTGGCTTGCTTGGTATTGGCACTGTTGGCGGCGGTACGTACACGGTGCTTAAACGAAACCAGGACGAAATCATCCGCCGTTCCGGCCGGAGTATTGTCGTCACCATGATTGCCGATCGCGATCTGGCCAGGGCGAACAGTTTTGCTGACAGCGGCGTGACTGTCACCGATAATGCGCTGGATGTTGTCATGCATCCGGAGATTGATGTTGTCGTTGAGCTGATCGGTGGGACAACAGTTGCGAAAGAGCTGGTGTTGACAGCGATTGCCCAGGGCAAACATGTTGTTACAGCCAATAAGGCTTTGCTGGCGAATCATGGTGCTGAAATTTTTTCGGCGGCACGTGCAAAAGGTGTCATGGTGGCTTTTGAAGCGGCCGTTGCCGGCGGGATTCCGATCATCAAGGCTTTGCGTGAAGGATTGACGGCCAACCGGATAGAGTGGGTCGCGGGCATTATCAATGGCACCGCCAATTTTATTCTGTCGGAGATGCGCGAAAAATCGCTGCCGTTCGCGCCGGTGCTGGAAGAGGCGCAGAAGCTCGGTTATGCTGAAGCAGATCCGACCTACGACATAGAAGGCATTGATGCCGCGCATAAAATAACAATCATGTCGGCGATTGCATTCGGCATCCCTGTTCAGTTTGACAAAGCTTATATTGAAGGCATCACCAGACTGACGCAGGAAGACATTAGTTATGCAGAGAAACTGGGTTACCGCATTAAACTGCTGGGCATTACCCGACGAGTCGCGAAGGGTATCGAGCTGCGCGTGCATCCGGCACTGATACCGGAACGCCGCCTGCTGGCTAATGTGGAGGGTGTGATGAATGCGGTTGTGGTCAAGGGCGATGCGGTTGGCGCGACACTTTATTACGGTGCGGGTGCGGGTGCGGAACCGACAGCCAGCGCGGTCATCGCCGATCTGGTGGATGTGGCCCGCATGCAGGCCGCTGATCCGGCGCATCGCGTGCCGGTGCTTTCTTTTCAGCCCGATGCGCTAGCTGAAATACCAATATTGCCGATGGAAGAGGTCGAGGCTGCCTGTTATTTGCGCCTGCAGGTGATTGACAAGCCGGGTGTGCTTGCGGAGATTACGCGCGTGCTGGCCGATTTTAATATTTCGATCAGCGCGATGATACAGAAAGAAACCGTCGATGAAGGTGGCTCGGTCAGTATCATCATACTGACGCATAAAAACCTTGAGAAAAACATGAATGCCGCGATTGCCAGGATTGAGGCTCTGCCGGTTGTGACCGGCCAGATAGCGCGAATCCGGATCGAAGAATTGAACAGCAACTAAGTAATAACTGAGCGCTAGGCGTGTTTATATCCTGAGAATTATTTATCCATTATGCGTTATATTTCAACCCGTGGCGGGATGACGCCAAAGACTTTTTCTGAAATCCTGTTAAGCGGTCTGTCGCCTGACGGTGGGCTGGCCATTCCGGAAGTTTATCCACGGATCAGTAGAGAAACATTGGCGGCATGGCGCGGCATGAGCTATCGATCTCTGGCGTTTGAAATTCTTTCGCTGTTTATGGACGATATTCCCGCCGAGGATCTGCGTGCGATCATCAATCGCACGTATACCGCAGAGATTTTCGGCACTGAAGATATTACACCGCTTAAAACACTCGAGCCTGGATGCCATATTCTGGCCCTATCCAATGGGCCGACGCTGGCTTTCAAGGATATCGCCATGCAGTTGCTTGGCAACCTGTTTGAATACACGCTGGCCAGAACCGGGGAAGAACTCAATATTCTCGGTGCAACATCGGGCGACACCGGCTCCAGCGCGGAATACGCCATGCGCGGCAAAAAAGGAATTCGCGTCTTTATGCTGTCGCCACATGGAAAAATGAGTCGTTTCCAGACCGCGCAGATGTTTTCGCTGCAGGATGAGAATATTTTCAACATAGCCATACGTGGTGTTTTTGATGACTGCCAGGATATCGTCAAGGCGGTCAGTAATGATCATGCATTCAAGCAGGCGCATCACATTGGTACAGTCAATTCAATCAACTGGGCGCGTGTTGCCGCGCAGATCGTTTATTATTTCAAAGGCTATTTCGCGGCAACTCGGTCCAATGACGAAGAAGTTGCTTTTGCTGTGCCGTCAGGCAATTTCGGTAATATTTGCGCTGGGCATGTTGCACGCATGATGGGTCTGCCAATTCGGCAACTTATTCTGGCGACGAACGAAAACGATGTGCTCGACGAATTTTTCAGAACAGGTGTTTACCGGCCGCGCGCAACCAGTGAAACCAGGCATACCAGCAGTCCATCCATGGATATTTCCAAGGCTTCCAATTTTGAGCGCTTTATTTTCGATCTAACTGGCAGGGATGCTGAGAAGGTAGCCGGATTATGGTCCTTTGTAGACAAAGGTCAGGCTTTTGAATTGTCCGGAACACCATTTTTTGAAAGTATCAAGGACTTCGGTTTTGTGTCCGGCAGCAGCAATCATGCCGCTCGTATCGCGACAATACGTGAGATTCATCAAAAATACCGCGTACTGGTTGATACACATACAGCTGATGGACTGAAAGTCGGATACGCATTACGCGAAAAAAATATTCCGCTTATTTGTATGGAAACCGCCCAACCCGCCAAATTTTCCGAGAGCATACAGGAAGCTATCGGCCAGAAGCCACCTCGACCTGCCGGTTATGAGCATCTGGAAGACTTGCCGCAGCGGTTTGTCGTCAAGGATGCTGACGTAGGCGCGATAAAGAATTATATCGTTGAGCAGGCGGGTTGATTTCACTGCTTTTTGGTATTTCTTCGGAAGGTGTCGGTACGTTTTTTCGATGATGTGATGCTGCTTTTCTTAAGCCAGTGTGTGAAAGAACCGTAAGGTTTATGAGTTATCATGCTGGGTAAAAAAAGAGAAAAGGATGAGAATGCCGGAACGGGGTGGTTATAATTCACGGCGCGGTACTACTGACAGAAGACAGGCGAAGCCAGAGGCTTGTAGCCAAAACACGGAAGCGGCGGTTCGAAATGTTTTGCGCTTGATAGCGTTGGTTCTGATTCTGGCAGTGATACTGATCATGCTGTCTCGCCACTACAAATTGCCGAGCGTATTTCATAGTCCAGGTGAAGTGCAAACATCCGGCATTACCGGGGTGCAATCGGAAAAATGTCAGCTATTGCCGCCGCACGGCGTCGCGCATGTCATTGACTCATCTGTGATGAATCGCACCGATGTGTGGTATTCCGGCGTGCAGATCGATAATCAGCATGATCATCCATTGACCGCATTATTGACCGATGTATCAAATTCGGCGTATTTCGTTGCGATCTCGGTTGCGCCGGGTGATGCGGCGCACTTCAGTGCACCTGTAGGTCATTATGGCATGCAAGTCTTTGTGGGTTCAGTAGGATGTGATCTGGAAAACGAATTTTCTGATGGTCCGAAGATTACTGTTGACGGCGGAATTGCAGTGCAGGCGGGAAAAATAACAACGCTTGAATTTTACGGATCGGGGATTGATCCGGTTCAACTGGCGCTTGCTTACAGTGCTCACTATCCGGCTTACCAGAAGGAGAAACAACGACCACTGGAGATTGTCGGCGCGGGGGAAATTGAATTGCTGCAGGCAAACAACGGTCATTATTTCAGTGCGGGAGCCATTAATGATCTGCCCATTCTATTTTTGATTGATACCGGCGCGACATATGTTTCCATTTCATCGAAAATTGCGGAGCGCGCCGGCATCCGCGAATGCCTTCCTCATCATGTAATGACCGCAAACGGTGGCGTGGATGCCTGCATGGCAATCGCATCGGTAATTACATTCGGCGCATTTCAGCTCAATGATGTCGAAGTGGTCGTTTTGCCCGACATGTTTGAGGAGGCGCTGCTGGGAATGAACATACTGCATCATTTTCGTATTGAGCAGGCAAATAAAATGATGCGGATTTCATTGCAGTAAAAAGAATAGGTTGCTGGGATTTTTCGGCGACCGGCATTCATGTTTTAATAACTTGCTAACGCCACGGCATGATGGGAATGGTAGAGATGCTGTTTTTGGGTGACCCTTCGATAATGCGATCACTGTAGGTTAGATAGATCAGCACGTTTCTTTTGGGGTCATAAAACCGAACGACCTGCAAAGATTTGAAAAGCAGGGAGGTGCTTTTTTTGAAAACTTCTTCACCATCAGCTTTGCCGCTCTTGATTTCTTCGGGTAAAGTGATCGGTCCAATCTGTCGGCATGCAATCGATGCATCTGAAGTATCCTCGGCGATGCCGACCACACCGCTTACTCCGCCAGTTTTCGCGCGACTGAGATAACAAGTGGCGCCTTTGATGTCTGGATCATCAAAAGCTTCGATGACTATTTTGTCGTTTGCTCCTAATAGTTTGAATTTGGTTGATACACTGCCAATAACTTCGGCATTCAGAGATGCCGGGAAAAGCAGGAATAAAAACAACATCCCGATAACGGCATGCGTGAAAAAATTGTCTGTATTGGCGCTGCCAAGTAAAGTCATAATGTTCATGCTCCTTTTTTGTTCGTTACATTTTCTCTGATATCAGTAAATCTGGCAGGTAAGTGTTTCAGAGTGTTGCTTGTTTAGATGATTCTATGTGTTTTGTAATTTTACTTCATCCATTAATGGTTCGATTTATCATCCTTTTCTGGTGGAAAGAGATATTGATATTTAATATTTCTGAAGTAGGGCAAATACAATTTTAGGATTTACTATAACGTATAACGCCATCATTGTTCTATAAATTTCTCACTGAACGATTGTGCCGCAGGTCATTTGCAAGTGCTGCAAAATTTCGATACATGTTTCTTATTTTTTAAATATTTGATAAAATTAGCGCTAATTTTGATGGGCTATTTCAGCCCATTTTTTATTTGTATCGAGGCTATGGTGCTGGAAAATTTGCTGGAATTGACTCTTAATGGAATGGGTTACGAGTTGGTTGATGTTGAGCAATCATCCCACGGCAAGTTGATCAGGGTGTATATAGACAAAGAAGGCGGTATCACCATAGATGATTGTGTTGCGATCAGCAATCATTTAAATCGCCTGCTGGCTGTTGAGAATATCGACTATGATCGTCTTGAGGTTTCTTCGCCTGGATTGGACAGGCCTCTAAAAAAAGAGCGTGATTTTCTCCGGTTTATGGGGGAAACTGTTAAATTGAAGCTGCGTGTTCCTGTTCGGGGACAAAGGAATTTCATAGGGGTTTTGCGGGAAATAAATGATGGCATTTTAATACTTGAAGTCGAAGGAAAATTGTTTGACCTGGATATGCACAATATTGGAAAGGCTCGACTGGTTCCAAAGTTGTAGGCAACTAAAAATTTGACTGGAGGGCTATGAGCCGCGAAATTTTATTGTTGGTTGATGCGCTGGCGCGTGAAAAAGCTGTGGAAAAAGAGATTGTCTTTACAGCATTGGAAATGGCATTATCTTCCGCGACGAAAAAACGATTTAATGAAGATGTCGATGTGCGTGTTTCTATTGATAGAAAATCGGGTGATTATGAATCTTTTCGTCGTTGGCTTGTGGTTGCAGACGATGCGGTTGAAGAACCTTCGCGTCAAATTGCGCTCAGTGAAGCCATGCAATCCGATCCTGATATTCAACTAGGCGCCTATAATGAGGCGCCGCTTGAGCCTATAGAGTTTGGGCGCATCGGCGCTCAAGCGGCAAAGCAGGTAATTTTTCAAAAAATACGTGATGCGGAAAGAGAGCAGACATTAAATGATTTTCTCGAACGCGGTGAATATATGGTTACCGGTACTATCAAGCGTATCGAAAGAGGCAACGCTGTTGTAGAATCGGGAAAAATTGAAGCTGAACTGCCGCGTGATCAAATGATTCCCAAGGAGAATTTGCGCGTAGGGGATCGTGTCCGTGCCTATTTGTATAAAGTGGATCGCGCGGCTAGGGGTGCGCAACTAAAATTATCGCGCATCTCCCCGGAATTTCTGATGAAACTGTTTGAACTTGAAGTGCCTGAAATTGAAGAAGGCATTCTGGAGATCAAAGCAGCAGCCCGGGATCCTGGTTCACGCGCAAAAATAGCTGTGAAGTCCAATGATCAGCGCGTCGATCCGATTGGCACCTGCGTGGGCATGCGCGGTTCAAGAGTACAGGCGGTTATCAGCGAGTTGGCGGGCGAGCGCGTCGATATTATTTTATGGTCTGATGATCCGGCTACTTTCATCATTAATGCTTTAGCTCCAGCAGAGATAAGCAGCATTATGGTTGATGAAGAAAATCATAGTATGGATATTGTGGTTGATGAAGATAATCTCGCGCAAGCCATAGGGCGTGGCGGACAAAATGTGCGATTGGCTTCGGAATTGACGGGGTGGATTCTCAACATCATGACCGAGGAAGAATCACAATCCAAGCATGAGGAAGAAACTGAGTTGATTCGAGCGCTGTTTATCGAAAAGCTGGGTGTAGACGATGAAATTGCTGATATTCTGACGCAAGAGGGATTTGCTACGCTTGAAGAAGTTGCTTATGTTCCACTGGATGAAATGCTCGAAATTGAATCCTTGGATGAGGAAACTATCAACGAAATACGTGAGCGTGCACGTAATACATTGTTGACAGATGCTATTGCTGATGAAGAGAAAGTTGAAAATGCTGCTGAGGACTTGCTTTCACTGGAAGGTATGGATCTTGATACGGTGCGAGTGTTAGCGGCTGAAGGTATCCATACTCAGGCTGATTTGGCCGATTTGGCCGCTGATGATCTGGTCGAAATGACAGGTATGGATGTTGAGCGCGCGAACAAATTGATTATGAAGGCACGTGAGCCATGGTTTGTTTAGCCGTTTTTTTGTTTTATAGCGGATTGATGTGTTAATGTTGCTTATTTTACAGACACATCAATGAATCTTTTCAATGAAGCGATCGCTTTATTTGGTGTTGTGATGTCACAGGGGTGTAAGGATTGTCAATGGCGCAAATGAGTGTAGAACAATTTGCTCATGAACTGGGCATAATGCCGTCGGTACTGCTGGAGCAATTGCAGGCGGCAGGTGTTAAAAAGGTGTTTGCTGAGGATAACCTGACTGAGCAGGATAAGGAACAATTGCTTGATTATCTTAGAAAAACCCATGGCGCTAAACAAGCAAAGGAAAAAATTACGCTCACGCGGCGGCAAACCTCTGAAATTCGAAAATCAGATAGCATGGGAAGGGCTCGTACGATTCAGGTAGTCAGGAAAAGACGCATTCTCACTAAATCACCATTTGAAAACGAAGTTAGCGAGCAATCAACTGAGACTGAAAGCACCGAGAAGTCGCGCAAATTTGAACCTGTGGTCGATGCGGGAGAATTGGCATTGCGTGAAGCGGAAGCAAGAAAACAGGCTGAGTTGATAGCGCGCCAAGCGGCTGAAATTCAACGTAAGAAACTGAAAAAAGTTGAAACGGAGAAAATAGAAAAGGGTAAATCAGCCGCTTCCGCTGAAGCTGAAGAGACAGAGGTTCAAAAAGAAATAACGAGTATTGATACCGCTATAGTCCCGAGTGCAGTTGCCGGACAAGCAGATGATGATCGTCAGATCAATGCAATATCGCAGAAAGAAGGCGATAAAACCTTGACTCAGGAAGCTGCTGCAGCCAAGCAACAAGAGCGGGCTAGTACTGAAAATGAACAGGGAGTCGAGCCGAAGAGTAAAGGATCGCAAGCAGTCGATGCAAGTAAGACCGCTGCAAAGCCGGTTAAAAAAGTGGAAAAACCGGAGAAACTTGATAAAGCGGATAAAACTGATAAAACCGATAAGAAAAAGAAACCTGTCAAGCAATTGGCCTGGTCTGATGAGGGGGCCCGCAAGCGTGCTGCTGCGAAAGTGCGTGAAGATCTCTCATCGGGGCAAAGTTGGCGCGGGCGACGCGATAAACAGCAGAAGTTCGCCGAAATAGAGAAAAAGGAACACGGTTTTTCAGCACCGACAGAACCGATTGTGCGCGATGTGATCGTGCCTGAAACTATTTCAGTTGGGGCGCTGGCGCAAAAAATGTCCATTAAGGCGGCGGATATTATTAAAGTACTGATGAATATGGGCAGCATGGTAACAATCAATCAAATGCTGGATCAGGAAACTGCCATGATAGTTGTCGAGGAATTGGGGCATGTGGCAAAGCCGGCTGCACTGGACAGTCCGGAAGCTTTTCTTGTAGACGCTGAGTCAGTGATTGCTGAAACCGAAATGGTACACCGCGCACCTGTGGTTACAGTGATGGGGCATGTGGATCACGGCAAGACATCTCTGCTGGATTATATACGGCGCACTCGTGTGGCGGGCGGTGAGGCTGGCGGAATTACGCAGCATATTGGCGCATATCATGTCGAAACTGATCATGGCATGGTTACATTTCTGGATACACCCGGACATGAGGCATTTACGGCAATGCGCGCGCGCGGCACTAAGATTACGGATATTGTTATTCTGGTGGTGGCGGCAGATGATGGCGTTATGCCGCAAACCGTTGAAGCGATTCATCATGCAAAAGCAGCTAAAATACCGATCATTGTTGCGGTCAATAAAATAGACAAACCTGAGGCGAATGTAGAAAAAATCAAACAGGAATTGGTTGTTCATGAAGTGGTTCCTGAAGATTGGGGTGGAGATACAATGTTTATAGAAGTTTCCGCCAAAACGGGGCAAGGAATTGATGCTTTGCTGGAAGCAATTCTGCTGCAGGCGGAAGTGCTGGAACTAAAGGCTCCCAAGGAAACTTCGGCAAAAGGTGTTGTGATCGAATCACGACTTGATAAAGGTCGTGGCCCAGTGGCGACAATTCTGATTCAGTCCGGTACCTTAAAGCAGGGTGATGTGTTACTGGCTGGCGCAGTTTATGGAAAAGTACGTGCCATGAGTGACGAAAATGGACGCAAAATAAAGCGAGCGGGTACTTCTATTCCGGTTGAAATACAAGGGTTGGCGGAAGTGCCGGAGGCGGGCGAGAATGTGATGGTATTGGATGATGAACGAAAAGCGAGAGAAATCGCACTGTTTCGTCAAGGAAAGTACCGCGATGTTAAATTGGCCAAGCAGCATGCCGCGAAGCTGGAAAATATCTTTGATCAGCAGGCGGATGTCAAGGTGCTTTCTTTGATAATCAAAGCCGATGTGCAGGGTTCGTGCGAGGCGCTTGCCCATGCATTGGAAAAGTTATCAACGGATGAGGTCAGGGTCAACATAATTCATAGCGCGGTGGGTGCGATTATCGAATCTGATATCAACTTGTCATTGGCTTCCAATGCCGTGATTATTGGCTTTAATGTGCGTGCAGATGCGGGCGCGCGCAAATTGATAGCATCAAGCGGTGTTGATGTACATTACTACAACATTATCTATGAAGCGGTTGACGAAGTTAAGGCTGCGCTATCAGGGTTAATGGCGCCTGAGAGAAAAGAAAATATTATTGGATTGATCGACATTCGGGAAATATATCGTATTCCAAAAGTGGGCGTGGTCGCCGGTTGTTATGTTCTGGAAGGAATTATCAGACGGAATTCTCTGGTACGAGTGTTGCGCGACGGAAAAGTGATACATAGCTGCGAGCTGGATTCCTTGAAACGATTTAAAGATGATGCTAGAGAAGTCAGGGAAGGTTTCGAATGTGGTATCTCGCTTAAGAATTACAATGACATATTGGTTGGTGATCAGTTGGAAGTTTATGAAATAGTCGAGACTGCAAGGTCACTCTAGTCTCAATGCCAAAAGATTTTTCTCGCTCGTTACGTGTTGCAGATCAGATTCAGCGTGAACTCGCGGATTTGCTGCATCATGAAATCAAGGATCCACGAATCAACCAAGTTACGATTACTGCGGTGGAGGTCAGTCGTGACTATGCCTATGCAAAAGTCTATTACACTACACTAGATGGTCAGGAAAATAATCGTGCTGTCGAAAAAGGTCTGGAACATGCCGGTGGTTTTTTGCGTTCGAGTCTGTCTAAAAGAATCAATCTGCGCCAGATTCCGCAATTAGTGTTTATTTATGACAAATCAATAGAACGCGGTGCGCATCTTTCGAAATTGATTGATGAGGCAATTGCACAAGAAAATAGATAACATACGGTTTAAATTTAGAATCCGCATTTCCAGAGCTGATTGCTCATCAGTCGATAAATGTGCATTCTTTTTCTACTTTTTTTATGATCAAGCGCAATATTAGCGGTGTGCTGCTACTCGATAAGCCTTGTGGCATATCATCGAATAAGGCGCTTCAAATTATCAAGTATTTATACGCAGCGACTAAATCGGGACATACGGGTACATTGGATCCGATGGCGACCGGCGTGCTGCCGATCTGTTTTGGGGAAGCGACCAAATTTTCTTCGATACCGTTAAACGCCCGCAAGCATTATGAAGCTGTTCTAAAGCTGGGTTATCAGAGTACAACGGGAGACGTCGAAGGTGAAATAAAAAAAATCTCAAATGCATCGCAGTCTGCCAATCTTTCAATTCGTGATTGTGAGTCGGTTCTCAGGCAGTTCGTAGGAGAAATTTTACAAACCCCGCCCATGTATAGTGCGCTGAAGTATTGTGGCAAGCCGTTGTACGCTTATGCAAGAAAGGGAGAAACAATAGAGCGAAAGGCGAGGACCGTTTTTATCTATGACATCAAAGTTGATTCGCTGACAGGAGATGAACTGAAGATAAGTGTTGAGTGCGGAACAGGTACGTATATTCGTACATTGGCTGAAGATATTGGAAAAGCACTGGGTTGTGGAAGTGCTTATTTGATCGGGTTGCGCCGTAGTGCGGTAGGTAATTTTGATCTTTCAAAATCTCAAATACTGAAAGTAATCGAAAATATGAATAGAGAAGATCGTGATGGTTGTCTTTTGCCTGTTGATAGTTTGTTGTCCGATATTCCGTCAATCCAGTTGGATAAAGAAGAAGCCCGGTATCTGCTTACCGGGCGCGCGCTTTCAGCAAGGCAGGACTCGATAAGTTTCACATTACCGGTAAATGCTGAAGATAAGTCCCAGAATGTGCGACTATATTATCAGCAGCAGTTTCTGGGGCTTGGAGAAATTACCATGAATTTAAACTTAAAGTCGAAGCGGTTGATGTCCACTTCTTATATGATCGAACCGTATCATTTTGCTGCGAATCAACCCTATCGGTAAGAAATGTAAAGTTACAAATTATAAGGCGTTTCAGAAAATTCAAAGTTTTAAACAGAAAATGAATAAAACGTGGCGTGAATAAAAGCGCCTGTGTGACATGTTATTGATATAGAAAGAAACTTTATTTGAGCAACGCAGTGTTGTAGCAAAACTTGGCATTTTTAGAAATGCCTTATAGTCAATGCGGTATAATCTTCGGTTTAATATTTGCAAGAAATAATAATGTTGCAAGGAATCAATCTAGCTTGCGTGCGTGGTGACCGAAGACTTTTCAAGGCGGTGAATTTCACCTTGGAAGCGGGTGGGTTGATGCAGGTGCACGGACCTAATGGCAGCGGTAAAACAAGCCTACTACGGATGCTGTGTGGCTTATCTAATCCAGCGTTGGGAGAAATTACTTGGCGTGGTTTTTCAATTCGTGATCTGAAGAATGAATACTTCTCAAACCTAACCTATATCGGTCATTTAAGCGGCACAAAAGATGATCTGACCGTGCTGGAGAACTTGCGCATATCGAGTGCACTGGCCGGTGAGCGTATATCAGAGACACAAGCCCGCGATGCGTTAGCTTATATGGGGTTGAATGGCAGGGAATTTCTGCCGGCTAAGGTTTTGTCGCAGGGACAGCGAAGACGCGTTGCGCTGGCGAGATTGTTGGTTTGTAAAACAAAGCTATGGATTCTGGATGAGCCATTAGCTGCGCTTGATATTACGGCAGTTAAGCTAATTCAGGAATTACTAGAGCGGCATCTGGCTGAAAAAGGATTGGTCGTGATGACGACGCATCAAGCAATTGATGTTGCTGCAATTTCAGCAGTGCATTTGAGATTGGTATAGTATGTTTTTCTGGATTATACAGCGCGATTTGTTGCTCGCCGTGCGTCGAAGATCCGATGTTTTGACAACATTGTTCTTTTTTGTGATAGTGGTCAGTTTGTTCCCGCTAAGTGTCGGTCCGGAAATGAACTTATTGCGAACTATGGCGCCCGGCATAGTATGGGTTGCTGCATTGTTGGCGTCAATGTTGTCGTTAGGGCGATTGTTTTCGAGTGATTATTCAGACGGCACATTGGAGCAAATGCTGTTGTCACCGCAGTCATTATCCATTCTTGTGCTTGGAAAAGCGCTGGCGCATTG
Source organism: Nitrosomonas sp. (assembly GCA_020852475.1). Taxonomy (GTDB): domain Bacteria; phylum Pseudomonadota; class Gammaproteobacteria; order Burkholderiales; family Nitrosomonadaceae; genus Nitrosomonas. Next base: position 86,249 of record JADZAR010000086.1, on the reverse strand, counting down.
GTTGGTCACGGGGATGCCATTAGTCGTAATGGCCCCGGTTTTAGGGATTCAATATGATCTCCCAGCAGATGCTTTGTTTGTTCTGGTTGTGTCTTTGTTACTTGGAACGCCTGTATTGAGTCTGATTGGTGCGATAGGCGCGGCTTTAACGTTAGGCTTGCGCGGTGGAGGTGTCCTGGTTTCCTTGTTGGTGCTGCCACTTTATATTCCGGTTCTGATTTTTGGAGCCGGGGCAGTCGAAGCTAATATGGCAGGTATCAGTTATGATGCGCACTTGTCTTTACTGGGCGCCTTTCTGCTCGTCTCGCTTGTTCTTGCACCATGGGCAATTGCTGCGTCATTGCGTGTTTCCTTGGAATAAAGTTCCTTTGCGGCTTAACTTTTCGAAGTTGTCTGATTTTTATCAAAGTAATTTTTTAAATCTGTTTTTGGTATAAAATTACTTGCAGCAAACGGGAAGTAACAGACAAAAGAAAAGATTATTAAAAATAAAATACACATATCCTAATTTATGGCGATTAATTGGTATAAATACGCATCTCCTGCCAGCTTTTATACTTTGGCAGGTAAGATGGTTCCCTTCTTTACAATTCTTGCGATCGGTCTACTGACGATTGGTCTTTATATTGGTTTTTTTGTCGCACCAACTGATTTTCAGCAAGGCGAGGCATATCGTATTATTTTCATTCATGTTCCGGCCGCCTGGATGTCGATGTTTTTATATGTGGTTATGGCTTGTTGGGCAGGTATAGGACTAGCTTTTAATACACGTCTGTCATCCATGATGGCAACCGCAATTGCGCCAACGGGAGCGATGTTTACGTTTTTAGCTTTATGGACGGGCTCGCTGTGGGGAAAGCCAATGTGGGGAACTTGGTGGGTTTGGGATGCGAGATTGACATCAGAACTGATTCTTCTGTTTCTTTATATTGGCTTTATGTCACTACAGGCAGCAATTGATGATCCGCGTAGAGCAGACAAAGCGGGTGCGATTATTGCTTTAGTCGGTGTGATCAATATACCGATTATTTATTTCTCTGTGCAATGGTGGAATACTCTTCATCAGGGCGCATCTGTTAGTGTAAATCAGGCACCGACCATGGCGTCTGTCATGTTGACAGGCATGATGGTAATGGTGTTAGCCAGTTGGATGTACTCGATAGCGGTCATACTGAAGCGTGTCCGAATTATTATTCTTGAGAGAGAATCCCATACGGCATGGGTGGCTGAGTTGAGGAAAAAAGGAGCGTTATAGTGAACTGGTCCAGTTGGTCTGAGTTTTTTGCCATGGGTGGATATGGTATTTATGTATGGGGATCATATCTTGTCACGCTTATATGTGTGATGAGTGAGGTATTATTAATTTCAAGACGTCACCGAACTTTGAGTAAAACATATGGTCTCACTCACGATCCATATGGTAAAGAAAATTCTGATAAAGAAGCGCTTATCAATACGGAAATAGACTCATCAAATAATGAAAACCAGAGTGTTAAAGCAGCTTCCAGTACTGAAGAGATAAAAAAATGAAGCCACGTCATAAAAAACTTGCGGTGATTACCGCGGGCGTCACCGCATTAGGTTTTGCTGCTGTATTAGTTCTTAACGCATTTCAAAGTAATCTCGTTTTCTTTTTCAGTCCCACGCAAGTCATCGCTAATGAGGCGCCTGTGGGTAAGAGTTTTAGAGTTGGCGGATTAGTGGAAGAAGGGAGTGTCAAGCGTGAGCAGGACAGCACAACTGTAAGATTCTCTATAACCGATACGGCGGAAGCAATACAAGTTGTTTATACCGGCATACTCCCGGATTTGTTCAGAGAAGGCAAGGGTGTTGTCGCACAGGGAAAATTAGATTCTGGCGGTATTTTTAAAGCTGATGAAGTGCTGGCTAAACATGATGAAAATTATATGCCTCCAGAAGCTGCACTTGCCTTGGAAGAAGCCGCCAAAGCTCAGAGAAATTCCTTGACACAATAAAATATAAATTGGTCATGAACTTGGTTCGGTTCAATTTTATTGTATTCATATATTCATTACAGATAAGATATTATGATTCCAGAAATTGGTAATTTTGCATTAATTCTTGCGTTGTTATTAGCGACTATCCAAGGTACGTTACCCTTAATTGGCGCTGCCCGGGGTATTCCATCTTGGATGGCATTGGCGAAACCTGTGGTGCAGGGACAGTTTGTTTTTGTGCTGATCGCTTTTCTATGTCTTGGGTATTCATTTGTTACCAGCGATTTTTCAGTTATAAATGTCGCGAGGAATTCTAATACGGAACTACCGTTGCAGTATCGTATTGCAGCTACGTGGGGCTCTCATGAAGGCTCACTGTTGCTGTGGGTGCTCATGCTGGCGGGGTGGTCTATCGCAGTGAGTGTCTTTAGTAAACAGTTGCCTGAAGATATGGTTGCGCGCGTATTAGGAGTGCTTGGTTTAGTAAGTATTGGTTTTCTGTTATTTATGTTGATGACTTCCAATCCATTTGATCGCTTGTTGCCGGCGGCGATGGAGGGTAGCGATCTTAATCCGTTACTACAGGATCCTGGCATGGTTATACATCCACCGATGTTGTATATGGGATATGTCGGATTTTCAGTGGCTTTTGCTTTTGCAATAGCAGCTTTGTTGAGTGGAAGACTGGACGCAACATGGGCGCGATGGTCTCGTCCATGGACGACTGTAGCGTGGGTGTTTTTGACTTCTGGTATTATGTTAGGCAGCTGGTGGGCTTATTATGAACTTGGTTGGGGCGGTTGGTGGTTTTGGGATCCGGTCGAGAATGCATCATTTATGCCTTGGCTGGTAGGTACTGCATTAATGCATTCGCTTGCAGTAACTGAAAAACGTGGTAGTTTTAAAAGCTGGACTGTACTGTTGGCTATTTGTACCTTTGCTTTGTGTCTTCTAGGTACTTTTCTAGTAAGATCAGGTGTTTTAACTTCGGTGCATGCCTTTGCAACTGATCCAGAAAGAGGCGTCTTCATCCTTGGATTTCTTTTTGTTACAGTAACGTTATCATTACTATTGTTTGCATGGCGCGCACCCAAAGTAGGTTTGGGCGGGAAATTCGATTTGTTATCCCGTGAATCCATGCTGTTAGCAAATAATCTACTGTTGTTGGTTGCCGCCGCCAGCGTTATGCTAGGAACTTTGTATCCACTTATTGTGGATGCACTGAATCTCGGTAAAATTTCGGTGGGCCCCCCCTATTTTGAAGCAGTTTTTGTTCCAATTATGGTGCCAGCAATTTTTCTGATTGGTTTAGGCCCTATATCCCGCTGGAAGCAAATGAGCTTGCCGTCATTGGCTGTACGTATTCGTTGGGCAATAGCGGTAAGCTTTATCAGTGCATTGATTGCGCCTTACTATATGGGTGAATGGAAACCATTGGTGAGTTTCGGTTTGTTAATGGCATTCTGGATTTTTGTAAGTATTCTTGTAAGCTTAAAGCACCGATTGGATAATAGCGGCGAGGGTAATGTATTTACAAAACTGGCTAAACAATCAAGAAGCTACTATGGTATGCATTGCGCACACCTTGGTGTGGCGGTATTCATTATTGGTGTCACACTTGTTAATGGTTATGAAACGGAAAAGGATGTTCGTATGGACATCGGCAGTCGTGTAACAATTGGAGATTATGCTTTCCAATTTAATGGTGTATCGGATGTGACGGGGCCAAATTATATGTCGGTCCGTGGTGAAATTGATGTGTTTAAAAATGGGGAGTTTGTACGTAAACTTTTCCCTGAAAAGCGTACCTATAATGCATCGGGCATGGTTATGACCGAAGCCGCAATTGATACGGGTATTTTCCGCGATCTCTACGTGGCTCTCGGTGAGCCTCTTGCGAACGATGCATGGGTTGTGAGAGCCTATCATAAACCATTTGTTGACTGGATCTGGTTTGGTTGCTTGTTGATGGCTATAGGCGGGATTACAGCGGTCAGTGATAAGCGTTATCGCTTGAAAATTAAAAGTAGATCACCGATGAATAAGGAAGTTGTGCCTGAAGCGCGTCTTTCCGGAAAAGATAAACCTGCAGTAGCCGTTGATTCTGCTCTGGTAACGGAGACGCGAAAAGCATGATGCGCTATTTAGCACCACTATTCGCTTTTTTGGTACTTGCTGTATTTTTATTTGTCGGCTTGTCATTGAATCCGCGTCAGGTTCCATCCCCCTTAATTGATAAACCTGCACCTGAGTTTGAGTTATATAACTTGCATGAACCCGATAAGCTGTTTTCTTCCAAGGATAATTTGGGTAAGGTATGGCTGCTGAATGTTTGGGCTTCATGGTGTATTGCTTGTCGCGATGAGCACCCACTTTTGGTGCAACTTGCTAAATCTGGAATCGTTCCAGTCTATGGTTTGAATTATAAGGATGAAAATACCACAGCAAAACAGTGGCTGAGATTGTACGGCGACCCGTATGTTGCAAGTCTGGTTGATCCTGACGGCACTGTGGGTATTGATTATGGAGTTTACGGTGTTCCTGAAACTTATGTCATCGACAAGCAAGGAATCATCCGACATAAGCAAATTGGTCCTGTTACTGTCGATTCTCTTAGGAATAAAATAATTCCATTGATCATGGAATTACAGGAGCAGACATAAATGATGCCGCAGTATTTTTTATTTACTATTGATAATCGTGAAAAGATTGCTGGGGTCTTGGTATGTCTGGCCACTTTTCTATTATTCTCGGGGCTCGGGTGGGCGCAAGAGGCATATAAAGAAGCGGTTCCTGTAGCGGAAGATCCTGAAGTTGAAAAAAGAATGCTGATATTGACTGAAGATCTCCGGTGCCTGGTGTGTCAAAACGAGTCCATCGCAGATTCGCGAGCCGAATTCTCCAATGACATTCGTCGCATCATTCGTGAGCAAATCAAAGCAAATAAGACCGATGCAGAAATTATTGATTTTCTGGTCGACCGTTATGGAGACTTTGTACTTTACAATCCACCGATGAAAGCAACAACCGTATTGTTATGGTTTGGTCCTTTGATCATGTTTATGATCGGTCTGTGGTTTTTGGTTCGATATTTGAAGATGAGGCGAGTTCAAATCGAGGAAGTCAGATTGACCGAAGCTGATGAGAAGAAAATTTCCGCAATGCTCAATGACAAAACAGAAAGTTTACAACTACAAAATTCAAGTGAAAATTTAATGAAACAAGAGAAAACTATGGGTGGAAAGCATCAGAGAACGTCTGAAATTTCAACGAATGAAAATAAAGGTAATAAAATATGACGGGATTCTGGGTAATTTCAGGCATCTTGATAGTCGTAGCGCTGCTTTTTATAGTACCAGCCCTTTTGAAAGGTCGAAACGAACAGGAAGAACGTGTTGAGCGCGATGCTGTTAATGTGACTGTTTATCGTGATCAGCTTGCAGAACTCGAGAAGGATCTGGAAAACGATATTCTTACGCAGGACCAATATAGTCAAAGTAAACAGGAATTACAACAACGTATGTTGCAGGATATTCCTGACCGGACGGAGGTTGAGACCAAGAATCTCGGCGGATTTGCAAATATTGCGATATCAACAGTAATTGTAATGGCATTACCGATTGCTGCTGTTTATTTGTATCTTGAAATTGGCGATACACGTGGATTATTACCGCAAGCACAGCTGGCGAGTGCTACGCAGATGCAACAGCACCCAAGCAATAATACTGAGACACCTGCTGGGCACGATAATTTTATGTCTGTGCTTGATAATTTAATCACCAGATTGAACAATAACCCGGAAGATATAGAGGGTTGGTTTATGTTGGCGCGCACATACGCGATTATGAAGCGGTATGATGAAGCTGCCAACACATATGCTCGATTGAATGAAATGATTCCTAAGAATCCTCAGATTCTCAGTGATTATGCTGATGTGCTGGCGATGACCAACAATGGCAGTCTCATTGGTAAACCTTTTGAATTGATTATGGAAGCGCTGAATGTAGATCCGGAATATCCAAAAGCATTGGCATTAGCGGGTACTGTGGAATATGAAAAAAAAGAATTTAATCAGGCCGCAGTGTACTGGGAAAGACTATTGGCCGTTATTCCGGATGAATCACAACTCGCGCAATCCGTCAGAGAGAGTATCGCCGATGCAAGAGAGCTAGCAGTAAAAGAATCTGGTGCTCAACCTGTACAGGTTGCTGAAGCCAGTGATTCAGTTGGCGCGGTTGACAAAAAATCAAACAGCAATGCCAGTGATATAAAATCTCAACAAGGGGAACTGGACGCATCATCAACTTCGTCTGCAGGATCTTCATCGCTATCAATATCAGGAACTGTAGCTATAAGCGATACTGTCTCGTCCAGTGTTAATCCAAACGATACTCTGTTTATTTACGCGCGTGCTGAGACTGGTCCAAAGATGCCATTAGCTATTTTGCGATTAAAAGCATCTGATTTGCCAGCTGTATTTACATTAACGGATGAAATGGCTATGACTCCGACAATGAAGTTATCGAGCTTTCCAAACGTGATTATAGAGGCACGGATTTCGAGATCAGGTCAGGCGGTACCTTCAAGTGGTGATTTGCAAGGATTAAGTAATCCCGTTAAAGTTGGTGCAAATAATGTAGCTATCATGATCGATTCGCGCATTCCATAGCCTTGTATTGCATTATGAAAATAAAAATCGTATGTTCATTCAGAACAACTTCATTGTTGTATTAATATGCTAGAAATGAATAAGCCGGTTACAGATTTTCAGTTGCCTGCAACGAGTGGGGGACTTTTTTCCTTGTCTGAAATGCGCGGTAAAAATTTGGTTTTATATTTTTACCCAAAAGATAATACACCCGGATGTACAACTGAAGGGGAGGATTTCCGGGATAATTATGCTGCTTTCCAGAGCTTGAATTGTGACATTATAGGAATATCGCGCGATAGCATAAAATCGCATGAAAACTTCAAAGCTAAAATGAATTTTCCTTTCGAGCTTTTGAGTGATGAAGAAGAGATAGTTTGCCAGCAGTTTGATGTGATTAAGATGAAAAATATGTATGGCAAACAAGTTCGAGGCATAGAACGAAGTACATTCTTAATTGATGCTAACGGCAACCTGAGAAACGAATGGCGTGGTGTTAAAGTTGCCGGTCATGTGACGGATGTGCTGGAGTCTGTCAAGGCTCTTTAAAGTGTTTCTTTTTATCGGTGTTCAAAACAGTTCCGATAATCAGGAAACTAAATAAGAAGAAATCTTTGCAAAACCTTATTTTATAAAATGCCAGATTAATAAAAACAATAGGTTATGATATCCGCTATGGGCTTTTGCAAAAGTCTCAAGGAGTCAAAATATAAACCTATCTATTTCAGCGCCGCTATCCATTTTGTATATAAGAGCTTAGCCACGGTATTGAGATTTGCTACTCTGTCGGTCAGATGTGTCTCAATTTCCTGCGGCGATTGAACTGTTGGAGAATTCAGTTGCATTAATTCTTCGTAGCCGACGTCACACCAGTCCTTTATCATGCGCTCATTCATTTCGACATGGCATTGCATACCCAAATGTATTCCTATCGCGAAGGCCTGATTTTCGCAATATTGGTTGGAAAGAATACAGGTCGCTTTTTCCGGTAGACTGAAGGTCTCGCCATGCCAGTGGAAAGTTTCAAATTCTGTTAAATCTTTAAACCAGGCTCGAGCGATAGAATTTTTTCTGACAGTCACTTTGCCCCAACCCATTTCCTTGACTGGATTTTGTGTAACAGAACCACCGAGAGCTTTTGCCATCAATTGACCACCTAGGCAGTGTCCTAGTACCGGTATTTCCAGATCGATGGCCTGTCGAATGAGATTCAGGGACGACTCTATCCAAGGCAGATCGTCATTGACGCTCATGGGGCCGCCCATAAATACCAGACCACTAAATGGTTTTATGCTATCGGGAGGGTTTTCACCAGCATCAACCTTTATCAATTGCCATGGGATATGATTGTTGTCGAGAAATGTGGCAAAATAGCCTGGCCCTTCAATAGGCAAGTGTCTGAAAATTGCAACCGGCTTCATGGAATTTCCTGTCGTTAATAGATTGCAAAGCAGTTAACTAATACTTTCATCATATTTTTCTGAGTACCTAATGTCAATTATGTCCTCGTTTTCTTGCAATCGATTCTATCGCTATTTACCGAGTAGTGGTTTCTGATTTTATAAAAACAATTTTAATGACCGTAACAAAAAATTCATTTGCTGATCTTGTGCGTATTGAACAACTACGCAGAATTGAATCTGTTCATACCAAGAAGCTGTCATATACGAGTGTGGCTAATGTGGATAGGTATCCAGTAACCGATTTCAAATATGCTGACTTTACCCAGCGATTAACACGGCGCGCGGACTTGTTGATACGTGATAATGGTTTGGAAGCGCATATTGCAAAATCGCCACAACAGTTTAATCATGCGAGCAGGATTAGTCTGGTTGTTGCAGTGATTTTCGGTGGCGTAGCTGCCGGCAATGCAGTAAGTGAATCAGATACATTAAATATTTATTGGCTACTTGCGGTATTGTTGGGATTTAATTTGGTGGCGCTAATATTATGGGTTATCGGCATTTCATTGAGACTGCAAAGTCTGAGTAGTGGTGTGGCAGCGCAATTGGTCAGTTGGGCGTCCTTTCGAAAAAAAGATACTGAAGAAACGATTGGATCACTGGCTTCGCGCGCCTGGTGGGATAGCTGTTTGACAGGAACGGTCGGGAAATGGCGCGTCAGTGTATTGACACATAAATTTTGGTTGGCATACCTTACTGCGGGATTGTTGTTGTTAATTTTGCTGATGATGGCTAAACAATACAATTTCATATGGGGAACGACATTATTATCTGAAAGCAGCTTGCCAAGGCTGACCGAATTTTTGAGCAGTCCATTACAGATTATTGGATTAGAAACCCCTGATAGCCACCAGATTTCAGCCAGCAGAATGGGAGAGGGCATACAGAATTCAGAAACACGCGCAGCCTGGGCTCGATTCTTAATCGGTGCTTTGTTGATCTATGGATTGCTGCCTCGCTTGATAGCGCTCACTTTTTCAGTGGCGATGTTGAGATGGGCTGAGCGAGGTTTTAAGCTGGATTTATATTTACCTTATTATGTTGAGTTACGGCAGCAGCTAATGACGCGCAGAACAACTTCGAAAGTTGTTGATGCAGACCCGCTGGCAGGCATAGAACCGACACAGATTGTTCAGCCTCGTCAGACATATCTTCTTCCAGCTGGGGCGCATGCATTGGGCATAGAGCTGGATGATCAAGCATGCTGGCCTGAGTCTCTTTCTTGCCAATACAATATTGTGGACATGCAGTCTTTGGCGGAAGCTGTCGAGTATGTGAAAAAGCTGGAAGGAGCACTTGTCATTGGTGTCGCGGCCAACCGCTTACCGGATCGAGGTATTCAACGCATGATTGCCGATTTGCTTGCTGTTACGCATTGTACGCCTTGGTTATTGTTGCTCAATAAAAATCCTGCTGTACCTGTTGTTGAAGGTCGTGAAATGGCCTGGTTTCGTCTGGCGGAGAACTGCCGCATTCCGGCTGAGCACGTGATTACGACCTAGAAGGTTATGAACAAATCTTTCTCATTCTCCGATGCGCCGACTTTACTCAATGTTGCTGTGGTGGGGCATACCAATACAGGAAAAACATCGCTGATTCGCACAATGCTGCGCAGCAGCGAATTCGGCGAGGTTGAAGATGCCGCAGGCACCACACGACATGTTGAGCAGGCAACTATCTCTGCAGGCGATATTCCGATACTTAATTTGCATGATACGCCAGGACTGGAAGATACGCTTGCATTGCACGCCTACTTGAAATACGCAAGCACTCAATCTCGATCAGTGTCGCCTGTAAAAATTTTGGAGGATTTTGTTGCCAATATTTCGCTTCATGATCCATTGGAGCAGGAGGCTAAAGTCATTCGCCAGGTTTTGCGAAGCGACGTGTTGCTCTATATTATCGATGTAAGAGAGCCTTTACTGGAGAAATACCGTGTCGAACTTGAAATATTGACACGTTCGGCAAAGCCAATTATTCCGGTTTTTAATTTTGTTGCCGGACATGAACAGGAATTGTCACGCTGGCGCGAACGGCTGGCGACTTACAATATTCATGCGACACTCGAGTTCGATACTGTAGCCTTTACTTTCGAAGCAGAGAAGCGGCTTTATCAGAAGATTCAGACATTGGTTGAGAAACATTACCATAACCTGCAATTGCTGATTGATTATCGCGCCAAAGTCTGGAAACAACTTTGTTTGTCGGGCGCCAAGCGAATAGCGGAATTGATTGTCAGTGTGGCATGTTACCGTGAAAGCAAAAACTCGCATAATAGTCAGATAACTGAATCGTTAAATGAAAATCGCATACGCGATTATGTACGAAAAGCGGAACAAGAATGCCTTCATGATTTGCTGAAAATTTTTAATTTTTCAGAGAAAGATGTTGCAATTCAAAAAATCCCTGTTCACGATGGTCATTGGGAGCTAGATATCTTTGCTCCTGGTATTTTAAAAGCATATGGACTTGACGTCGGTAGTGCAGCGGCAAAAGGTGCGGCGGCAGGCGCTGGTATTGATCTTATGGTCGGCGGTTTGAGTCTGGGAGCAGCCAGTGCACTAGGAGCGCTGGCCGGTGCTGGATGGTCTACTTTTAGACGTTATGGCGATGAAATAAAGGCAAAATTACAGGGCGCCAAATGGCTCTGTGTAGATGAAAGCACACTACAAATATTATATTTTCGTCAAAAACAGCTGTTGGAAAAACTGATGCACAGAGGCCATGCAGCTAACAATGCCATGCAGATCGAAACACCTGAGAAACTACAATTACCCGCCGACTGGGTGAATCTTATCAATGCATTGCGACAGAATCCAGTCTGGCGCGATTCAACACCTTCGCGCTATACACACAAACAATATCAGGAAATTGAGAACAAGCTGATAACTGCAATTCTTGGTGATCAAATCTTTGCTAGGCTATAAGCGTCTAATTCAAAATAGCTAATATTTTTTTCCTCTTTTCAACTTGTTAAAAATTTTTTCTTTTCTACCTCTGGACTGTTTGTACTAAGCTATCGACTGCAAGCTGCCGTTTGTGTAAGCAATTTATCAAAATCGTAAATAGTCGATTTTATTCAATGCTACTGATATTTCCCCGTTTTTAAGGAGTGATTATGGGAGCTGTTACAGCAAGTCCAGAGAAAAAAGGAAAAGAAGTCAAAGAGGTAAGTTTCTTATGGGAAGGAAAAGACAAGAACGGCAAGCAGCTGAAAGGAGAAATGAGAGCAGCCGGAGCGGTTGTTGTCACTTCATCGTTACGTCGTCAGGGTATTCGTGTAACGAAAGTAAAAGAAGCCAGCCAATCTGGTGGAAGAGTGACCGATAAGGATATCACGTTATTTACCCGGCAACTTGCTACAATGATGAAATCTGGAGTACCTTTGCTGCAGGCTTTTGACATAGTCGGAAAAGGACATAGTAACAGAGCGTTAAGTAAACTATTGATGGATATTAAAACAGATGTGGAAACCGGCAGTAATCTGGCTGATGCATTCCGAAAATATCCACTTTATTTTGATAACCTTTTCTGTAATTTAGTGGGCGCTGGTGAAGCTGCGGGTATTCTGGATACATTACTTGACCGCCTTGCGACTTACAAGGAAAAAATCCAGGCTATCAAGGGGAAAATCAAGTCAGCTTTGTTTTACCCGCTATCTATCATCGTTGTTGCATTTGTTATTACTGCTGTAATGATGATCTTTGTTATACCCTCATTTAAAGATTTATTCGACAATTTCGGTGCTGATTTGCCTGCGCCCACTCTTTTCATCATGACGATTTCCGATTTTTTCGTTGATTATTGGTGGGCTATATTTGGTTGTCTAGGCGGTAGTATTTATGCTTTTCTATATACTTGGAAGCGCTCGGTAGCCTTGCAGCGTATTATGGATAGGATGATGCTGAAGCTGCCTGTTTTCGGTGAAGTAATCAGAAAAGCGACTATTGCACGCTGGTCAAGAACACTTTCTACCATGTTTGCCGCGGGCGTGCCTCTCGTTGAATCATTGGATTCTGTCGCTGGAGCCTGTGGAAACTATATTTATTTTGAAGCCACTAAGAAAATTCAGGTTGATGTGAGTGTTGGGAATACTTTGACTTCATCAATGGTAAATACTGAGTTATTTCCCAATATGGTGATACAAATGGTTGCCATTGGTGAAGAAGCGGGATCTCTGGATGCCATGTTAAGCAAAATTGCAGATTTCTTTGAAGCGGAAGTTGATGATGCCGTGGAGGCACTTTCCAGTTTAATGGAGCCCTTGATCATGGTTGTGCTCGGCACGCTCATTGGCGGTATGGTTGTTGCTATGTATTTGCCTATCTTTAAAATGGGTATGGCTGTCGGTTAGATTGCGCTGACAAAGTATTAATCGAATACTTTTTTTATCTGCGAACCAAGGTTACAATCTTTCGTCTGCAGGCCGTTTCAGGGAAACGGGTCACACTTTTCTAATATCTAATCAGAGACATGCTCATATTTGATCAAATGCAGGATTCTATCGGTTATTTGATTATTGCTGTCACTATCGTCGGTTTGATGGTTGGCAGTTTTCTAAATGTTGTTATATATCGCCTGCCTAAAATGATAGAAAGAAGCTGGCGTTTGCAATGTGCAGAATTGCGTGGAGAGCCAGTCGAGACAATTCCGACTTTTAATATTGCTATACCACGTTCGGAATGCCCCAGCTGTCAGCATCGTATTACGATTTGGGAGAATATTCCGATTCTGAGTTATATTTTTCTCAGGGGGCGTTGTTCGGAGTGTCAATTCCCGATTTCAATCCGCTATCCGTTTGTTGAAGCATTTACTGCAATATCGAGCGGTTTTGTCGCCTGGCATTTTGGGTTTGGGTGGTTACTGTTAGCCGCACTCATTTTTGTCTGGGCGCTTATCGCTCTTGCAGCTATAGATATTGAAACCCAATTATTACCGGATGATATAACGTTACCGTTAGTGTGGCTTGGAATACTTGTCAACATGAATAACGGCTTTACTGATTTGCATTCGTCAGTGACCGGTGCGATTGCCGGTTACTTGTCATTATGGATGATTTACTGGACTTTTAAGTTAATTACTGGTAAGGAAGGTATGGGTTATGGAGACTTTAAACTATTAGCTGCTATTGGTGCATGGCTCGGATGGAGTGTTTTGCCACTGGTAATATTGCTTTCATCACTTGTTGGTGGGATGGTGGGTTTGGGGCTCATTATTATTTTCAAACGTAATAAAAATACCATGATTCCTTTTGGACCTTATCTTGCTGGTGGTGCGTTGATCGCTTTGATATGGGGACAAAGTATCACCCATGCTTATTTTGGTTTATTCTAATTTTCTGTGCGTGGCAGAGTGACTTTAGTTGTCGGTTTAACAGGTGGGATCGGTTGCGGCAAATCAAGTGCGTGTAAAATTTTTACCGAACTTGGTATTGATGTAATAGATACTGATCAAATTTCGCATGAATTAACGCAATATAATGGCGCAGCAATACCAGTGATTCGCAGTCAATTTGGCGAAGAATACATTACTATTGATGGTGTGCTCGATAGGGTTAGAATGCGCAGACTGGTTTTTACAGACAGCAATTGTCGTGTCAAACTTGAAGCACTGCTTCACCCGCTCATACTTGAGATAGTCACAAAACGTATTTTGCATTGCAAATCACCGTATGTGATTATTGCAGTTCCATTACTCCTTGAAACAAATGATTATGGCCATTTGATTAATCGTATCCTGGTAATTGATTGCGATGAACGATTGCAGATTATGCGCGCAATGACGCGCAGTCATCTCAGTGCGGAGGAAGTCAAGGCGATTATGACTGTACAGCTCAATCGAAAGCAGCGTTTGGAAAAGGCTGATGATATTATTGTCAATAATGACGATATGTATTGTTTAAGAGAACAGGTAGTGTGTATGCATCGAAATTACATTGATTTGTCATCTTCGACTGGAAGTAGTAAGTTAAAAAAATAATATAGCCAAAAAAATGACTTGCTTCGATAGTAATATTTATAGTAAAAGAAAAAGAGGGTTTATACTTTTACATATTCAAAATAAATAATTTCTTGTATGGCAATGAGACAGAGTCTTATGGTGAACAAACCTCTTATTATTATCATGCGAAATTTTGTTCCATCATCGCAAAGTGTGACGGAGTCAGGTATACCAGCTTCAAAAAAGAAGGGCAGAACTCTAACTCTTTTCATACTTGTTGTTTTCATTGCAATTTTGTTTACGGGGTGTTCTACGCCATTCAGGGTGCCTACACCAACCATAAAGCAAACCCCGGAGATCAGTGCGCATCCAAACGTTAATGCACCTTATAATAAGGCGTATACGGTTAAAGGCAAAACCTATTATCCAATGCGAACAGCAGTGGGTTATACAGAAACGGGAATTGCTTCATGGTACGGATCAGAATCCGGTAATCGTACAGCGATGGGAACACGTTTTAATCCACAAGGCATAACTGCAGCGCATAAAACGCTTCCTTTACCGGCCAAAGTAAAAGTTACCAATCTACGGAATGGACGATCTGTTGTTGTAACAGTAAACGATCGTGGTCCCTTCACAAAGAATCGATTAATTGATCTTTCGCATGGTGCCGCAAAAAAAATTGGGTTGGACAAACAAGGGGTGACCAAAGTGAGAATAGAATATATTGAAGCAATGGCCAGCAATCCCTGACTAATGGAACCGGACAATCTTCTAATTTATTGGAGGATTTTCTTTACTGATTGGCCTGCTTGGTTCTTGTGACGTGACCAATTCACGCCGCATTTGACAATGTCTGAATTGGCTAAGTTTTCATGTAAGTCAGTATGCCGAGATTGCAGTAATCAATACAGTGCCAGAGGCTACTTTGAAATATCAAGCATTCTATCCAGTGCGAGCTTTGCAAGTGCTGCCTCATGTGCTGGGACGTGAATACGATTGACAATTGTACCACCGGCAAGATTTTCCATCGCCCAGGCTAAATGTTGTGGATCAATGCGAGCCATAGTTGAGCACATACATACGAGGGGTGACATAAAATGTACGAATTTTCCTTGCGATTTGAATTCCTCTGCTATTCGGCTGACCAGATTAAGTTCCGTTCCAACCAGCCAGCGCGTGCCTTCATCAGCCTCTGCGATGGTTCGGATAATATACTCGGTTGAGCCTACGTAATCGGAATTACTGCAAACTTCAAAACTGCATTCAGGGTGTGATATGACGATGCCTTCGGGATATTTGTTGCGAAAGCGAGTGATATGCTGTGGCTGAAACATCTGATGCACTGAACAATGACCCTTCCACAACAGAATTTTGGCTTTTTTGATCTGTTCAGGTGTTAATCCACCCATCGGTTCGTCAAAATCCCAAATCACCATTTCTTCCAGCGGTATGCCACGTTGATAGCCGCTCCAACGTCCAAGATGCTGATCTGGTAGAAACAGAACTTTCTCACGCTGGCGAAATGACCATTCGAGAATTTTTCCAGCGTTACTCGACGTGCAGACAATGCCACCATGCTCACCGCAAAATGCCTTGATATCCGCTGCAGAATTGATGTAAGTAATCGGCGTCACAATTTCGTCCGGTTGAAGTATTTCACTTAACTCGCGCCAGGCGCGTTCAACCTTAGCCAGACTAGCCATGTCGGCCATTGAGCAACCTGCTGCCATATCGGGCAGAATAACGGTTTGTTCGTTGCTGGATAAAATATCAGCCACCTCAGCCATAAAATGCACACCACAAAACACGAGATAGTCCGCGTTTGTTTGTGACGCCTGAAAAGCAAGCTTCAGCGAATCGCCAGTCAAGTCGGCATGACGATAGACATCCGCGCGCTGATAGTGATGTGCCAAAATAACAGCGCGATTTCCCAAAACGTGTTTTGCTGAATGTATACGTTCTACGCAAGCTTCGTCTTGTATATGGTTGAAATTTTCAAAATCTATTGTTTCTATTCGCATTGCAATTATCTCTTTTCATTTAAAAGTTTAATCAGAATGATTTCACGGCTGTTGTTCATATTGTGTATTCGCAAAAAATACCGAGACTGTTAAGCCAATAAAATATCAAGGAGTGTTAGTGCTAAATTCTTCATATTAAACAGAGGCTACATCAAGGAACAATATATTATGGACGTGTTATTGATGAAGTAAGTTCTGTTATAATTTAATGTTGAAACGATGTATTTTAAAATACAGCAGATCATTGTACTAAGGTGTCCGCTTTTCATTGGAATTGGAGCCGAGAGTCTTGCGATCTTGCGATTGAATCATCTTTTGCGCAAAATTGAGATGCCAATATTTTAAGCATGAATGATGCGTGCCTTACCTTAACAACAAATCAACAAGCGTAAAAAAGTGCAAACAATATAATACCTGATGATTCACCGTTCATACTTCAGTTTTACATTTATTTTACTGGCTGGGCTTTTTGCGTTGACGGTTTGGCTGGATAAAGTAACTCAACCTTTGTCTATGGCGCCCGAACTTGACTTTTATCAGCAGCCGGATTATGTCATTGAGCGTACTTCGGGATTACGGGTAGAGCATGAAAAAAATATTCGCCGCGTTTTCTACGCAAATAAAACATTTCATTATATCAACCAGGATCTCACACAATTGGAAAGCATACAGTTTATTAACTCCGAGGTCGGCAAGCCCCCATTTAGAGTGTTTGCCGATCATGCCGAGCTACGTAATCATGGTGAAGATATTTTTCTGAACGGAAATGTCACGGTGATACGAGGGTTAGATGGAGACAAGGACAAAATTACATTAAAGACGGATAAACTGCATCTCCTACCTAGTGAAAATAAAGTAAAAACCGATAAATCAGTCATGATATCGAGACTTAACACGACCATACATGCTGTTGGACTGGAATTGAATAATCAAACGGGAATAGTAGAGCTTTTGTCACGTGTACGAGCGGTAGACCAAAAGCCATGAAGCATTCTTACTTTATTTTAGTTTCGCTTTTTGCTTTCATTATTGGTGATGCTACTGCCGAGCGTGCTGATCGCGACAAACCCGTTTATCTTGAAGCCGATCGTGCAACGGTCGAAGACGTCAAAAGAAAAGATTCAATGCGCGTCAGTATTTTTACCGGTAATGTTATTCTGACGCAAGGCACGTTGCGTATAACTGCAGACAAAGTGGTATTAAAAGAAGATATTAGTGGTTTTCGTTATGCCACCGCAACAGGTGATCTGGTAACCTTCCGTCAAAAACGCGATGGCGTTGATGAGTATATTGAAGGATGGAGTAAACGTGTCGAATACGATAACAAATCGGACAAAATTGAATTATTTCGACAGGCGCGATTGAAGCGCGGTGAGGACGAAGTAAAGGGTGATTATATTTCTTACAACATGAACAGCGAATTCTTTCAGGTTATTGGCAGTAATGAACGCGGCGTTGAGACAGGTGCTGACAATCGTGTCAGAATTATTCTTCAACCCAAAAACAAATCGAATAGCCCGGTATCTGGTGCATCTGATACCGAATAATGCTTTTATGAGTATTTTAAAAGCCGAAAACTTAAAAAAACGTTATAAATCACGCACAGTTATTCATGATGTTTCTTTTGCATTAAACAGCGGGGAAGTGATTGGACTGCTCGGTCCTAATGGCGCCGGTAAAACAACTTGTTTCTACATGGTTGTTGGTTTGGTTCCTGTCGATCAGGGTGGCATCTTTATGGATGATCATGATTTAAGCCGATTACCCATGCATCAAAGAGCGCAAATGGGCTTAAGTTACCTGCCGCAGGAAGCCTCTATTTTCAGGCGACTGTCCGTTGAAGATAACATACTCGCCATACTTGAGTTGCACTGCAAGGACGCCAACCAACTACAACAGCAGCTAGACAACTTGTTGCATGATTTGCAGATCAGTCACTTGCGTAGCAATCCTGCGATTAGCTTGTCCGGCGGGGAACGTCGACGCGTTGAAATTGCACGTGCGCTGGCCTCACGACCCCATTTTATATTGCTGGATGAACCTTTTGCAGGCGTTGATCCGATTGCCGTCATGGATATTCAGCGCGTGATTAAATTTCTGAAAGAAAGAAATATCGGTGTTTTGATTACCGATCATAATGTCCGTGAAACGCTGGGTATCTGCGATCGTGCCTATATTATCAGTGATGGCGTGGTATTAGCACAAGGCAAGCCTGATGAAATCATTTATAATGAGCACGTCAGGAAGGTTTATTTGGGGGAGCATTTTCAGTTGTAAAAAGTAGAATTGAGTTTTTTGCTTTAAACAACTATTTCGCTGTTTCTTGAGACGATGAAACCAACGCTCCAGTTAAAATTAGCGCAGCAACTTAATCTCACGCCGCAATTGCAGCAGTCGATTCGATTGTTGCAACTCTCGTCAATTGAACTCAATCAAGAAATAGAACGTATTATTCAGGAAAATCCATTGCTGGAGCTGGACGATCACTGGAATGTGAAAGCTCATGATATGCCAAGATCCGAAGAGTCGATTAAGGGTGAAACGGAGCCGGATCTGGTAATGAACGATGACAGCGCGTTCCAGATTGATACAAACAATAATATTGACTGGTATCAGGAAGCCGGATTTTCTTCTGCTTATGATGCACAGGCACAGGACGAAGAGCACGAGATCCCGCAATTGGCTATGGATCCCCTGAGTTTAAGAATACATCTCACTCAGCAAATCAGTCTGAGTCAGATAATCGAGAAAGAAAAAAAAATTATCGGTGTGCTTGTTGACAGTTTGAACGATGATGGCTATTTGACACAAGATCTCGAAGAATTGCTTGAACTGCTGCCAGAAGAATTGGGCCTTACCAGCGAGGACCTGAATCATGCGCTCTCTATCCTGCAACAGCTTGACCCACCGGGCGTGGGTGCACGCGATCTGAAGGAATGTCTTTTATTGCAGTTAAAGTCAATGCCATACGATACTCCGCATCGTGAGCTCGCGATAAAAGTTGTTGCACGACATCTCAATGTGCTGGCTTCTCACGATTACGTTGTTATCAAGCGGATTCTGAAATGTGACGATTACACTCTGCGCGCAGTACAGAAATTAATAGTAAACCTGAATCCGCGTCCGGGAGCGGATTTTTCTGCCTCAAGTACGCGTTATGTTATACCAGACGTCATCGTGAACAAAACGAATGGCATCTGGACGGCGAATCTAAATAGAGATGCGATGCCGCGTCTCAATATCAACCGTTTCTACGCGAACATACTTGGTCAGAAAGGTGAAGAGACATCACATGAATTATCCAACCAGCTCAACGAAGCCAAATGGTTGATTAAGAATCTTCAGCAACGCGCCAGCACCATACTTAATGTATCTAACGCTATCGTTGAACGGCAGCAGCAATTTTTTGAGCATGGTGAGATTGCCATGCGGCCTTTGGTGTTACGTGAAATAGCCGAGTCCGTTGGTTTGCATGAATCAACTATTTCACGTGTTACTACACAAAAATTCATGCATACGCCGCGTGGCATTTTCGAGCTTAAATATTTTTTTGGCAGCCATGTCACCACGGATGCAGGCGGCGCTTGTTCGGCAACCGCTATCCGTGCGTTAATCAAGCAGCTTGTTCAAAAAGAAAACCCCAGAAAGCCGCTAAGTGACAATAAGATTGCCAGCCTCATGGAAGAACAGGGTATTGTCGTTGCACGTAGGACAATAGCCAAATACCGCGAATCGTTACAAATACCTCCAGCAAATCTACGCAAATCTTTATAACCAAAACAAAGGAATAAATATGAATCTAAAACTTACAGGTAATCATGTCGAAGTAACACCAGCAATGCGTGATTATGTCACTTCAAAAATCAGTAAAATCACGCGTCACTTTGACCATGTTATTGATGTAAATGTGATTCTGTCCGTTGAGAAACATAAACAAAAAGCGGAAGCGAATTTGCATGTGCGTGGAAAGGATATTTTTGTTGAAGCAGATGGCACCGATATGTACGCATCAATCGACAGTCTGGTTGACAAACTGGATCGTCAAGTTCTCAAACATAAAGAAAAAAATCTGGAGAAAAGAAATCACGGTTCTTTAAAGGATCAGGAACCTGAATAATTCTACCAAAGGTTTTCCTCCGATCGGATTTTACAATTTTAAAGTTTTATTATGAATCACATTTCACAACTATTGCCGCCGTCGAATGTCATCATTGATCTTGACGTTGCAAGCAAAAAACGTGTATTTGAACAGGCTGGTTTATTATTTGAGAATACATTTCAAATTGCCCGAAACCAGGTCTTTGACAGTTTGTTTGCACGGGAAAAACTGGGGTCAACCGGTTTGGGGCAAGGCGTTGCGATTCCTCACGGACGTATAAAGGGGCTGCGTGAAGCCGTCGCAGCCCTGGTTAGAATGAAAGAGGCTATTCCTTTTGATGCTCCCGATGGGAAGCCGGTCAATATAGCCTGTATATTGCTGGTTCCGGAAAAAGCCACCGATCAGCATTTGCAGATTCTGAGCGAGCTGGCGCAAATGTTCAGCGATAAAAAGTTTCGGGAAAGTATTCTGAATAGCAAAGATGCCAAAGAAATCCATCAGTTGATTACAGACTGGGTACCCAATGTCTCAAATTAGTATTACAGAACTTTTCGATTACAAAAAGGAGAAACTCAAACTTACCTGGGTCGCCGGTCATGATAATCAAAATAAGATACTGAGTAATGATCGCATTGCGCAATCCAATCAGGGTATGATCGGTCATCTTAATTTTATTCACCCGAACTGGATACAGGTACTCAGCAGTAATGAAGTCAATTACCTCAATAATCTGAGTAAAGAAGTTCTCGAGAAAAATCTTGAATCACTCAAGCAAAGTAATCTTGCCTGTCTTATCGTGGCTGATGACGCTAAAGCACCTGACGCGCTTCGTGTTATGGCGGATGAAACGCACACGCCGCTGCTGTGTTCGCCTTTTACCAGTGTCGAGGTTATCTGGTTATTACGGTCTCATCTCGGACGTGTTCTGGCGCCGTCCTGTTCTTTGCATGGCGTGCTTCTCGACGTTCTGGGCATGGGTGTGATGATTACCGGAGAAAGTGGTGTCGGCAAAAGCGAACTTGCATTGGAGCTCATCAGTAGAGGACATGGACTGGTTGCCGATGATGTCGTTGAATTACGTCGTATCGCGCCTGAAACCCTTGAAGGACGATGTCCGCCAATTCTTCGCGATTATCTTGAAGTACGTGGTTTGGGCATGTTGAATATTCGGACTATTTTTGGTGAAACCGCCGTTCGTCGCTATAAAAATATGAAATTGATTGTTCATTTGCAGAACACAACACCAGCAGAAACCAGACAACTGGAACGGCTCCCGATCAGTAATCTGACGGAAACGATCATGAATGTCGACATACCGAAAGTTATTATTCCAGTTGCTGCTGGTCGCAATCTGGCTGTGCTGGTTGAAGCTGCGGTGCGCAATTATGTCCTTCAGCTGCGCGGCATTGATAGTACAAAAGAATTTATCGAGCGACACGAGCAAGTCATGGGAAATCAGTCCATGGATTTGCCTGGAAAAGAACAGTGACTCAACGCAAAAGCAAGCTAATGCATCATCATACATACTACCAGACCATTGCATCGGTCTAATGAATAAAACAAGGACAATCACGCTGGCACTCACTGGTGCGTCCGGCATGCCTTACGGTATACGGTTGTTGGAAATGCTGTTGCGTGCTAATCAGCATGTCTATTTGCTTTATTCCAAGGCTGCCCGAATCGTGGCACAACAGGAACTCAATCTATCGCTACCCTCGCATTCGAGAGATGCGGAATCATTTTTCAATCAGTTTTTCGGAATTCCTGCGGGACAATTGCAGGTTTTCGGGCGCGAAGCCTGGTTTTCACCTGTTGCTTCCGGTACAAATCGAGCCGATGCCATGGTTGTATGCCCATGTACCATGAATACACTCGCCGCAATTGCGTCTGGAATGAGTCAGAATTTAATCGAAAGAGCTGCCGATGTTATGCTGAAAGAACAACGGCAACTTATTCTGGTCCCGCGTGAAACGCCATTTTCAACGATTCATCTGGAAAATATGCTTAAATTGTCCAGAATCGGTGTTGTCATTATGCCGGCCAATCCAGGCTTTTACCATCGGCCGGAAACGCTGCAGCAGGTCATCGATTTTATTGTGGCAAGAGTTCTTGATCATCTTCGGATTGAGCATCAGCTGGTGCCGCGATGGGGCGAGGGAAATGCAACATTAACTGATTATAGTCCTTGTGATTAGTGTCCAGAGGTGAAAACTACTGCGCTTGCTGTGCTGCGCGGATCGCCTTAAGATTGGCAATGGCTTCTTCATTACCTTGCGCAGCGGCTTTTTCAAACCATTCAATAGCCTTCTGCTCATCCCGGTCAACACCTTCGCCGGTAAAATAGAGAGCGCCCAGGTTGTTCTGTGCATCGACGTGGCCTTGCTCAGCTGCCTTCTTGAATAACTCCACAGCCTCGGCCATATCCTGAGGAACGCCTTCCCCGTTTGCATACAGTAATCCGAGATTAAACTGCGCGTCAGCATAGCCTTGTTCAGCCGCACGATAAAACCAGCCAGCGGCCAATTCGGGATCATTGTCGAGCACATGTCCTGTTACTGTCTTGGATACGGCTTCACCGGTGTAGTACATTACGCCCAGATTTGTTTGAGCCTCAGGATCACCATCTTTTGCTTTTGCAAGTAGCGTCTGAAATTTTTCTCCTGGTGTCGGACCTTCATCGGTGTTTCCAGGTAGTATCTGCTCTTTGAGCTCAGCTATTTCCTCCGCTGTCATTCCTTCACTCAAGAAGGCGGGTAGTTCATCGACGCGCGTGACTTCATTCATTGTCTGTGACGACGAATCTGTTACTGTATTATTACTCGATGTATCTTCGCCGCATCCTGACGCTACTATGAGTGACGCAGCGAGCAATAAGGCAGTTCGTACTTTCATTGGTGATCTATTCCTTTAAATTGAGTGAATGGATTATAAGGCGAA
Organism: Nitrosomonas sp.; assembly: GCA_020852475.1. Lineage (GTDB taxonomy): Bacteria > Pseudomonadota > Gammaproteobacteria > Burkholderiales > Nitrosomonadaceae > Nitrosomonas. Next base: position 63,180 of record JADZAR010000086.1, on the reverse strand, counting down.
TTTGTATATCTTCAATATAAACTTTTTTCAAGACCTCGGGCAGATTACAGGAAAGTTTTTCTTATTTTTGGTTAGCGTGCGCCCGCTTTTTTCAGCATTTCCGCCACTTCGCCATGACGGTATGCATTGGCAAGTGTTAGTGCCGTAGCGCCGTTGCTGGCTTTGATATTCGGATCCGCATTGGCCGCCAGCAACACGTAAACAACGCTTAAATGACCGTGTTGTGCGGCAAGCATCAGCGGTGTCGCGCCATGTTCGAGCTGAACATTGACAGCGGCGCCTGCTTCGATTAATTTGTGTGCAGCCATTTGATGGCCGCCGCGCGCCGCAAGCATTAATGCTGTCATTCCGTCAGCTCTTCTGGCTTCCAAGTCAGCATGCGCTGATATCAGTAAATCCATGACTTCTCTCCGGTCTCGCTTGGCTGCAAGAATAAGCGCTGTTTCGTTTGTTTCACTGGCTGTAGCATTAACTTCCGCGCCCAGCGAGAGCAATAGCTCGACCAGATTCGCGCGACCGTCACGGGCTGCCTGAATCATTATGGTGTAGCCGTTATCTCCACGAAAATTTGCATCGCCGCCTCTACCCAACAGCAATTTTACTATTGGTTTGCTGCCTTTCTTGATGCCTGCAAACAATGCGGCATTGATCGTTGCGGGAGGTAATGCATGTTCTGTTTCGAGTATCCTTCTAACCATTGGTAAATTGCCCTTTTCTGCGGCAGTTATCAATTGATCATCTATTTTTTCAAGATCTTCCGCGTGAACAACGGTCACCCAGAAAAGCAAAACAAGCAAATATCCAAGGTGGCTTGCTGCTTTGAAGCAATTTATTTTTATTCGAAAATTAGACATTTTCAGTGTTCTCCCAATAAATTTTAAAACCGATCATCTGTAGCTTGCCCTAAGACAGTTTTTTGATACGTTTAGCTATCTAGCGAAGAAAGAAATATTTCTGAGTATTCAGTATGTTTTCCGTTCCAGGACGATGTGGAAACGGATCAAGCTCATGCGCTTTCTGTGGATAAGATATCTGAATCTGATGTGATTAAGGCACTCTGCAATCGATAAAATCCAACTGCGTTATAATCATCAGATTCGTATCTGCATGATGCGTTTAATTCGATATACTCAGCCTGCTGCAGTTTGTTTCGGGATATACTGCAAGACATCAGCATCTAACAGAGAATTCCGAGATTCTATCAAAGAAAATTAATGAGTGATAAGAATTACGATATAGCAATTATAGGGGGTGGACCCGTCGGTATGGCGCTGGCGTTGGCGCTTCGGCTGAGCGGCGTATCCATTCTACTCCTGGAGGCGCGTGGTTTACCGGAAAAAGTTGACGATATCAGGCCTTTGGCTTTGTCGCACGGTAGTTACCTGATTCTTAATCGATTGGGGGCCTGGCGGAAGCTATCAAGGTCGACGCTGATCAACACCATTCATATCTCAAACAAAGGTTACCTTGGACGCACGGTACTTAGAACACAGGATGCGGATGTTAACGCACTGGGTCATGTTGTTAACTACTTTGATTTATTCCATGCATTGTTTGAAACCACTTTGGAAACGCAGACAGACTATCAAACAGGCGCTATCGTCAATACATTTTCAACTGATGAGCAGCTTGGATACTTGAGCTATACGCAAAGTGATGGCACCGAAAAAAAAATCTCGGCTAAATTGTTAATTCTGGCAGATGGTGGTCGCTTGGGTAATTTGATCGAAGATATCAGTTATCAGACTGCAGAATATGATCAGTGGGCAATCACTGCGAATATTCAAGCCGAAACGCGGCAAACCGGTATTGCATATGAACGTTTTACATCGGATGGTCCTATAGCTTTGTTACCATCTGGGGATGATTTCTCCCTGGTGTGGACGGCATCCACTGAGGCGGCAAAAGAAATTTTGATGTTACCTGATGAGCAGTTTCTCGAACGTTTGCATGATCATTTTGGTGACCGGCTGGGAAAATTCGTCCACACGGGTAAACGCTCCGGTTTTCCATTGGTGCTTAAATACGCTACATCAAACATTTCACAACGTATTGCTTTAGTGGGTAATGCGGCGCAGACACTTCATCCCGTTGCTGGACAGGGGTTTAATCTGGGGCTGCGAGATGCCTATGAGTTGGCGCAAATCATTCAGGACACCTTGTCTGAGCACAAAGAAATCGGCACGCCGGGCATGCTGAAACAATTCCGGGAGAAACGCCGTCTCGATAGCAGTGGAGGGCGTGCTTTTACAGATACACTTGTAAAATTATTTTCCAATGACATTCCGCTGGTCAGGCACTTATGCGGTGCTAGCCTTATCGTATTGGATAACTTGCCATTCATTAAGCGTTTTGTAGCGCGCCGCATGATATTCGGTGCACGAGGCTAACTGTGTCTTTCATTCATTTTTTTGCGCACAGAAATTTTATCTTTATATAATATCGGAAATTGGGTGACAGAAGACTGCTTCTGAAATATCACGCTTTTACGATCTGTAGCAACAAACGCAGCAGTTGCGGAATTCACACATAACACTACGGATTGCACTTCAAAACCCGCATCATTGTTTTTTTGCTGTGGAAGAAAGGTTGATTGAGAGTTGTAACTATCGGATTTGAAGTGTGATGGGCATAAAATTTTTTTTGATTGTAGAAATCTCCATATTGCATGCAAATCGGTAATCACATACTTAAAAACAAACTGATTGTTGCGCCGATGGCAGGCGTTACCGATCGACCCTTCAGGCAGTTATGCAAAAAAATGGGCGCAGGTATGGCTGTATCCGAGATGGTGTCCAGCAATTCATTATTATGGGGTTCCGAGAAGACGCAGCGTCGCGCAAACCATGATGGAGAAGTATCGCCGATATCCGTTCAAATTGCGGGTGCAGATCCGGATATGCTGGCGGCTGCAGCAAAATACAATGTTGACCAGGGTGCTCAAATCATTGATATCAATATGGGATGTCCAGCCAAAAAAATATGCAATGTTATGGCCGGTTCGGCATTGCTGAAAAATGAAAAGTTGGTTGAGAAAATTCTGTATTCAGTCGTCAAGTCTGTTGATATCCCGGTAACGCTCAAGATCAGGACTGGTTGGGATCAGCAAAACAAAAATGCTTTGGCTGTAGCCAGAATAGCCGAAGATTCAGGCATACAGGCACTGGCGATTCATGGACGCACGCGTGCTTGTGCGTACCGTGGAGATGCGGAATATAATACGATCGCCAGTGTCAAGGCAGCGGTAAAAATTCCTGTTATTGCCAATGGCGATATTACAACACCTGAAAAAGCCAGACAGGTACTAGAGTACACCAATGCCGATGCGATCATGATTGGCCGCGCGGCTCAGGGAAGACCCTGGATTTTCAGGGAAATCGATCATTTTTTGAATACCGGGAAACACCTTCCCCCCCCGGAAGTTCGAGAAATACATACTGTTCTGATAAATCATCTGCATGATTTATATACATTCTACGGCGAATATGCCGGTGTGCGTATTGCGCGCAAGCACATCTCCTGGTACACCAAAGGGCTGGTCGGTTCTGCGGGTTTCCGGCATAAGATGAATCAATTGCAGACGTGCGATGAACAACTTGTCGAGACGATTGCATTCTTTGCGCAACTGGCTGATTGCAATACGCGCTTACATTATATTCAGGAAGAGAAGGCTGCTACTGTATGAGTACAATCAATGAAAATGAAATTGCATGCTGTGTACGTAACTCCATTAATAAATATTTAAGCGATCTGGACGGCGAGAAGCCTGTTTGCATTCACGATATGGTGATTCTCAGCGTAGAAAAACCACTTATTGAAGTTGTTCTGCAACATACGCAGGGTAATCAGACACTGGCAGCCGAACTGCTCGGCATCAACCGCAACACGTTGCGACAGAAAATTAAACGTTATCAAATCAATAAGGTATAGTATGGCGATTAAACAGGCGCTGATCAGCGTGTCGGATAAAACAGGCTTGGTTCATTTGGCGCGCACGCTCAGTCAATCGGGAATACGCATCATATCGACAGGCGGTACAGCCAGGCTGCTGCAGCAGGAAAATATTCCAGTGGTGGAAATCAGTGATTACACTGGATTTCCTGAGATATTGGATGGACGTGTTAAAACACTGCATCCGAAGGTACATGCCGGCATTCTGGCCAGAAATGATATGCCGGAACATACTGCCACGATGGAAAAAGCCGGTATGGCTGATATCGAACTTGTCATTGTGAATCTTTATCCGTTTAGCCGCACAATCGCTCAGCCGAATTGCAGTCTTGAGGAAGCTATTGAGAATATCGATATCGGTGGCCCGGCGATGGTGCGCGCCGCTGCCAAAAATTATGGGAAAGTAACCGTCATTACTGATCCGGAAGACTATCCACTGTTATTGAGTGAAATCGCAACGAATCAAGGCGAGGTTAGTTCATCCAGCCGCTTCAGGTTCGCCTGTAAAGCTTTCTCGCATACTGCGGCATATGACAGTGCAATCAGTAATTATCTGACGTCAATCGGTGACGATGGAGGTAGAAATGCATTTCCGTCCGTGCTGAATCTTAATTTTACGCGCTTGCAGAATTTACGTTACGGGGAGAATCCCCATCAAAAAGCGGCATTTTACCGGGATCCAGAGACTGTTCCCGGTGGACTTGCCGGATATCAGCAGGTTCAGGGCAAGGAACTCTCCTATAACAATATCGCCGATACCGATGCAGCCTGGGAATGCGTAAAATCCTTCGAAGATCCGGCCTGTGTTATCATCAAGCATGCCAATCCCTGCGGTGTTGCTGTCGCGGACACTATGCTTAATGCCTATTTGCGCGCATTTGCCACTGATTCAACATCTGCTTTCGGCGGTATCATTGCATTTAATCGTCCGCTGGATGCCAATACCGCAGCTGCGATATTGAAGCAATTTGTTGAAGTGATTATCGTCCCCGGAATATCTGATGAAGCGAAATCGCTGCTGGCGCAGAAAAACAATATCCGTGTTCTGATTGTGGCACTGGAGCATGGCAGCAACGCATATGATCTCAAGCGGATCGGCGGAGGGCTGCTGGTGCAAACTCCCGATAATCATCGTCTTGTACGAAGTAATCTCAAAGTGGTTACACAAAAGAAACCCACCGAACAACAAATGGATGATCTGCTTTTTGCCTGGCGCGTGGCAAAATACATCAAATCCAACACGATTGTGTTTTGTCGCAACATGCAGACGCTTGGCATCGGCGCTGGTCAGATGAGTCGGGTTGATAGTGCAAAAATCGCGACAATTAAAGCACAGGAAGCAGGGTTTGATTTAACCGGTTCCGTCGTTGCCTCCGATGCGTTTTTCCCGTTTCGCGACGGTCTTGATGTAGTCGTCCAGGCTGGTGCGCAGGCTGTCATTCAACCCGGTGGCAGCATCCGTGATGATGAGGTTATTGCTGCAGCCGATGAACAACATGTGACAATGGTTTTTACTGGTGTAAGACATTTCAGACATTGATAGATGAAATATAAATAATGAAATTACTGGTCATTGGCAATGGCGGACGGGAACATGCGCTGGCATGGAAGCTCGCACAATCGCCACGTGTTCGGAAAGTTTATGTGGCGCCTGGAAACGCCGGTACTGCGCAGGAACATAATCTTGAAAATATTACCATCACAGCAATCCCTGATTTAATCCTGTTTTCAAAAAATGAAAACATCGCATTTACAGTTGTAGGGCCCGAAGCGCCGCTGGCTGAGGGCATTGTTGATGCTTTCCGAGCAGCGGGCTTGAGAATTTTCGGTCCCACACAAAAAGCCGCGCAGCTGGAAATCTCGAAACGTTTTGCCAAGGATTTCATGCAGCGGCACAACATTCCAACAGCAGTCTACGCCACATTTACCGAGGCTGAAGCAGCGCATCAGTATGTAGATCAGCAAGGCGCCCCGATTGTCATTAAAGCGAGCGGTCTGGCAGCAGGTAAAGGTGTTATCGTCGCTAACTCACTGGAAATGGCGCATACTGCGATCAACGACATTTTGGTTGAGCAGCGTTTTGGCAATGCCGGTGCTGAAGTAATCATTGAAGAATTTCTGCAAGGCATCGAAGTGAGCTTCATTGTTATGTCCGATGGTCAGCACGTTCTGCCACTGGCCACTAGTCAGGATCATAAACGTTTGCTAGATGGTGATTGCGGTCCAAATACCGGGGGAATGGGTGCCTATTCACCTACACCGTTTATTTCTCCGAGTCTGCATGCGCAAATCATGAACCAGGTCATTTATCCAACTATTCAGGGGATGGCGCAGGAAGATACGCGCTATACCGGATTCCTTTATGCCGGATTGATGATTACGCCGGATGAGCAGATTAAAGTTCTGGAATTTAATTGCCGCATGGGGGATCCCGAAACTCAGCCCATCATGCTGCGACTTAAAAGTGATTTGTCGATACTGGTGGAACGTACATTTGATGGTGCGTTGGATCAGGTGGATACCGAATGGGACCGGCGCGTTGCGCTGGGTGTTGTTATGGCAGCCGGCGGTTATCCTGAAAATCCCACGAAAGGGGATGCCATTAGAGGATTGTCGGAGTTGGCGCGTGAACAAAATGAAGCGGGTGATTTTCATATTTTTCATTCAGGAACGATTCTGGACCGGAACAAAGAGGAACAATTGATTACCGCAGGAGGACGCGTTCTTTGTGTTACCGCTTTAGGGGACAATCTTAGGATGGCCCAGCAGCGCGCGTATGAATTAGCCGCCCGGATTGAATTCAGAGGCGCGTATATGCGTCAGGATATCGGTTATCAAGGAATCAGTTATTTGCACAAACTGGTATAAAAGCTGACAGATTGTATCTGTTATGTTCTTTTTTTCACTATTATAAAAATTTAGACTTGAACAGCATGGCGCGTTTTATTCCAGCATCATGCATTTTTGTGCTCAAAAATTAACTGTTAGCAGTTGGTACTAACCGCAATAGCGCATTATGTGTCAAAGCACTGTGTTGAGGGTTTTTATCGAAGAGTCTGAATGTTCTGTTTCGTCATTTCCGCATCACGAGCCACAATAAAACGGATAAAACTACTGAAATTAATATACCTGTTGTCAAAGGAAAATAGAAGGTAAAGTTTTCCCGCTCAATATAGATATCACCAGGTAAACGACCGAATGGCAATTTGGAAAGCAAAGGCCAAGCTATGCCTAAAATTAGCAGAAAGACGCCTAGTGTTATCAGCAGTTGCTGCATCAGTGTTCCGTTGAAAACAAATAAACCACATATTAACAAACGGTTTTTATAATCTCAAACGATGAAGAAGCTGCTCATCTTCGGTTATGGTAATCCAGGGCGAGGGGATGACGCAATCGGACCACTGTTTGTCGAACAGGTCTCACGATGGAATCGCGAAGAAATCAGTTATCTTAGCGATATGCAGTTACTGGTTGAGCATGTAACAGACCTGCATGCGCATAATGAAGTTATCGTTGTGGATGCCGACATGACTTGTATCGAACCATTTGAGTTTTTACCCATTGTTGCATTCAAAGATGAAAGCTGCACCAGTCATACGCTTACGCCCGCTGGGTTGCTGTATGTTTATCAGCAGATTTATCAGTGCGATTCACCGACAACTTTTTTATTGCGCATTCGCGGTTATAATTTTAGCTTGGGTGAGGTGCTCAGTGAAAAAGCAGCGTGCAATTTGAATACAGCTGTCCAATTTATCACTCAGAAGTATTTGTAGTTATGAGGTTCTTTTCTGTTTATGCAAAACGTGATGATGATAATGACCGTATTTTTTCAACGGCTGCTCAGGCGCATACGGGAGGGAGGGCATGACGGCTGGCAGTACAGGTTGAGTGTGATTGCGATATGCATGAGATGACGCTCGTTGAGCAGATACTGCAAATTATTGAAGAGGCGGCGGTCGTGCAAAATTTTACACAAGTCAAAACGGTATGGATGGAAGTAGGGCGGCTGTCATGCGTGGAAAAGGAGGCACTGCGCTTTTGTTTCTTGGCTGTTGTTGAGGAGACTGTTGCCCGGCGGGCAAAGCTTGAGTTCATCGACATTAAAGGCCGGGGACTATGTGCGCAGTGTGAATGCGAGATGGATATCAATACACTATATGATGCCTGCCCAGCGTGCGGCAGTTATGCAATACAAATCATCGCGGGTAACGAAATGCGAATTCGCGAATTGGAAGTGGAGTAGGAGGCAATAATGTGTACAACTTGTGGTTGCGGAACGAAACATATCCACATGGATGGTGACATCCTCTATCATCATGAATATGCTGAAACAGTTGGCGGCCATTCACATCACATGCATGCGTCAGGCATAAACGAATCACGCAGAGTCAGGATTGAACAGGCGATTCTGGCCAAGAACAATCATTTTGCGCAACATAACCGCCATTATCTGGCTCAGCAGGGTATTTTTATGGTGAATCTGGTATCCAGTCCCGGTTCCGGGAAAACCACGATCCTGATCGAGACTATCAAAGCCTTGCAAAATGAAATACCCATTGCAGTGATTGAAGGCGACCAGCAGACCGATCAGGATGCCATGCGTATCCGTGCAACGGGTGTTCCCGCCGTGCAGATCAATACTGGTAAGGGATGTCATCTTGATGCGCACATGGTCGGCCATGCCATGGAAAAACTTGACTTGCAGAGTAACAGTCTGCTGTTTGTTGAGAATGTTGGAAATCTGGTGTGTCCAGCAGCTTTTGATTTGGGTGAAGCGCATAAAGTAGTCATTTTCTCTGTTACCGAAGGCGAAGATAAGCCACTGAAATATCCTGATATGTTTCATGCGGCAGATGTGATGTTGCTGAATAAATGTGATCTCTTGCCTTATTTATCATTCGATGTATCTTGCGCGATCGACTTTGCGCGTCGAATTAATCCTGTATTACAGGTAATACAAATATCCGCTACCCAAGGTAGCGGGTTACAGCAATGGATAGACTGGATAAAATCAGGCCATCAGCAGCTGCTCAGGTCGTGATGACTGAAAAGGCAATTCTCTGAATTTCATAAAACTCGCCGCGATTGGCTGACAGCGACTCTTACACTTTTACCGAAATCAAATTGCCAGCCTCAGGTCCTTCGGTATTGGCCTGTGGCGCCTGGTTGAAAAATACTGTTTGTATAACGCAAGGAAATACTGCCTATCTTTCGCCGATCAATGGGGATCTGTCGAGCGCAGAAGCACGCGACAAGCTTGGTGATACCGTAATTCAGATGTGCAGTTTTCTGTCAATCAAACCTGAAGTCGTCGCGCATGACTTGCATCCGGATTTCTACAGTACCGAATTTGCTTGTAATTACGCTGCGCAACATCATATTCCGGTAATCGCCGTACAACATCATCATGCGCATATTGCAGCAGTCTGTGTTGAACATCAAATTACCGGGCCTGTGCTGGGAATTGCACTTGATGGTGTCGGACTCGGGATAGACCAGACTCCGTGGGGGGGTGAATTACTCTATGTTGATGGTCAATTTTTCCGGCGGTTGGGTCATTTGTCTACTCTTGCGCTTCCGGGAGGTGATCGGGCAGCACAGGAGCCTTGGCGCATGGCCGCAGCAGCACTGGCGAAACTGAAACGTATCGATGAAATCGATCGACGCTTCCCGGAGCAATCGGCCGTGCAGGCAGTCATTCATATGTTGAGGCATAACATCAATTGTCCGCAGACCTCAAGTATGGGAAGATTATTTGATGCAGCGGCTGGCTTGCTTGGTATTCATCCGATTCAATCACACGAAGCGCAAGCAGCAATCAGTTTGCAGCAACTTGCTGAAAAGGGAGAACAAAAAGAAGCTTTGAAAAATGGTTACCGGATCACGGCTGATAATCAGCTGGATTTCTTGTCATTGTTGTCCGAATTGGCGGATTATCCTGAGGTTGCTGAGAATGCTGCATCCGCAGCTGCAATATTTCACGCTACACTGAGCAGCGGTTTAGCGGAGTGGGTACGGCAGGAATCGTGTCGTTCAGGCATTACGCGTCTTGTCCTTGGAGGTGGTTGTTTTTACAATAAGTTATTAGTACGGGGAATTATGGATAATCTGAGTGATAACTCTATATGCCTCTATAAACCTCAAAAAGTATCGCCGGATGACAGTGCCATCGCATTGGGGCAAGCCTGGATCGCATTGCAAGTTTATAAAAAGGACGATCAACAAAAAAACTTAGCAGGTTGTTGAAAAATTAGCTGCGTTGCCGCTGCGGCACTAAAAGCAGGCTCAAAATGCTCATTTATCACACATAAACCCCACTTTTTACTCCGCGCAGGCGCTTCGCTCTGCGGGTCAGCTTCACGGCTGTTCGCTGTTTGCCTGCTTCACCCCAGCGATATTTGCGTACAACCGGATACGGGAAAGCTGATTGTATTTGATGTTTGTCATCGATTTGTTTTATAGAAAGGTGGTGGACAGGCGTGAGGAGGGGAGCATGAATCCGATGGCAAAAACGATAAAGTACATTCGATTGGAGTGTGCAATTTTACCTGACCAGATAGTAGTATGGTTATTTATCAATAATATTGAGAGTTAAAGATTTGAGAAGGCAACCAAAATTAATATATAATTCGGGTTTTGTAATTTTCGGAGTGCATCAGCATGGCACGCGTATGTGAAGTAACTGGAAAGAAACCGATGGTGGGTAACAATGTTTCTCACGCTAATAACAAAACCAAACGGCGCTTTTTGCCCAATTTACAAAGACGGCGTTTTTGGCTTGAGAATGAGAATCGCTGGATCAATCTGCGTTTGTCCAATGCCGCATTGCGTACGATTGATAAAAAAGGAATCGATATTGTAGTTGCTGAAATGCGTCTGCAAGGAAAAGACATTTAATCATCTTGATTGTTTTGTTAAAAATAAGGATATTATCCAATGCGTGATAAAATCAAACTGGAATCGTCAGCAGGAACTGGACATTTTTATACAACAACTAAAAATAAACGTGCAAATCCAGAAAAACTGGAAATTAAAAAATATGATCCGGTTGTACGGAAACATGTCAATTACAAAGAGACAAAATTAAAGTGATTCCGGACTGTTTTTTATGTGCATAAATTTTTTTGCACTTTATTACAATAAAAAACCCGCTTGATGCGGGTTTTTTATTGACTGCTTATTGACTGCTATATGTTAGTTATAGAATGTGAGTATTCTATCTCTATGCATAATAGCGCAATCTTTGCGAGAACGTTCTCAGCACTTCGATGCCGCTCTCTTCTGCGCGCCTACACCAATCTTCCAGCTGCTTTACAAGTTCATCTTTCGATGCTGTTGAGCGTTGCCAGATTGCCACCAGCTCTTCGCGCATCGTGTAAATAGTATCAAGTGTTTTAGTATTGCGGAGTACTTGTGTCAATTTCTCACGTTCATGGTCTTCAAGTGTTTTCGAATCGGCAAGGAGCCAGCGCTTAAAAGTCGAGTTGTCGATTTCATAGTGTGCGATCGTCTCTTTTAGCTGCTCCAGCTCCGTAGCAAATGCTGACTTTAAGGACATGGAATATTTTGCAAGCACTTCATAGCGATGAGAAATAACCGCCTGAAGCGTATCAAGATCACATTGCGTTTTATTTTTGTTGAGTCGCAACTTGGGTGCCACTTTTTTGACTTTGGCCAGCCCCAGCATTTCCAGGATACGTATATACATCCAGCCGATATCAAACTCATACCATTTATTGGATAATCGCGCGGATGTTGCATATGCATGATGATTATTGTGCAATTCTTCGCCGCCGATCAAAATACCCCAAGGAACGATATTACGGCTTGCATCTTCAGCCTGAAAATTGCGATATCCCCAGTAATGTCCTATACCATTAATTACGCCTGCGGCGAAAATAGGCGTCCAGAGCATTTGAATCGCCCAGATGGTCAGGCCGATGGGGCCAAACAAAATGACATTAATGATCAACATCAACGCGATACCTTTTGCGCTGTGTTTGGTGTAGATATTACGCTCGACCCAGTCGTCAGGAGTGCCATAACCATAGCGCTCCATTGTTTCTTTATTTTTGGATTCTATACGATAGAGCTCGGCACCCTCTGCTAAGACTTTCTTGATACCATAGATCATCGGACTATGCGGATCATCAACCGTCTCACATTTCGCATGATGCTTGCGATGAACGGCTGTCCACTCTTTTGTCACCATTCCCGTTGTCAGCCACAGCCAGAAACGAAAAAAATGACTTGGAATCGGATGTAGTTCAAGAGCTCTATGCGCAGAGTGACGGTGCAAGTATATGGTGATACTGGCAATTGATATATGCGTGAGAACGAGTGTCACAACGACATATCCCCACCATGGCATATCAATTACACCTGAAATTAAACTAAGAAAATCTGAAAACATATAACTATTTTCCTTCTAAAAGCCTGTAATTTCTATAGGCAAATATGTTAAAACAAAATACCAGCATGCGCTAAACTCGGCGCTTATGCTATCAGGACCAACTTACATTTGAAACAAAACTCGAATTTCTCAAAAAAACCAATTTCTTCAAAAATTTATATAGCGAAATGAATACTGCTGAGACAATAATTCTGACTCGTTTATCCGATAATTCAATAATTTTATATCTTAGCATTATACAAACTATAACTGTAAATATTTGTAACCCCATTTTTAGTTCAACTGAAAAATAGAAACCCATGTTTCAGTTACTTAAGATATATCATTATAAAATATCTAATATCCGCCAATCACCTGATGCAAGATTTTTTATGGTGTAATGACCAACCGCGAAGCGTATTAAGCGTAATGTCGGATAACCTACGGCAGCAGTCATGCGACGTACCTGGCGGTTTTTTCCTTCTTTAAGAATCAGTTCTAACCATGTCGTTGGTATATATTTTCTTACCCGAACGGGAGGCATTCTCGGCCAAAGATTTTCCGGTTGTTCTATCACAGTGACGCTTGCAGGTTGTGTAGTCTGATGATTTCGTATCAAGACACCAGCCCGCAACTGCTGAAGCGCATCAGGCGTTGGAATCCCCTCAACCTGCACCCAATAGAGTTTGGGGAGTTTGAACTTTGGATCGCTGATTCTATGCTGTAAATGCCCGTCATTGGTGAGCAAAACCAGACCTTCACTGTCAGTATCCAATCGACCGGCCGGATAGAAACCGGATAGAGGAATATATTGCTTGAGTGATGCGTGCCCGGATAACGGGGTAAACTGACAGATCACGCCATAGGGTTTATTGAACAGAATCAATTGTGACATGCGATTTCCGGAAAATGATTACAGCAATTTGCCGGATACTGGCGCCTGAATATCAAATACACGAAATCTGAAGCGTTAATCTTGAAATAAAGTATCTGGAGCATGTCTGGCTTGTAATATCGCTACAACCTTGTGTCTTGATTTTGCACCCTGTCTGAGCAGAACCTGATTACTCGGCACCTCAAAACAGTCTGCGAGATAATTTAATAACGCTGTGTTAGCTTTGCCTGCGAACGGTGCAGCAGCAATCTTTATTTTCAAAGCATCGCCATGCAAGCCGACCGCTTCAGTGCGTTTTGCACCAGGCTGAACATATACTGTCAGAATGAAAACACCATCACCCTCACTACGAAACCAACTCATCAGACGTAACCGAACTGTTAATCCAGCATTGACCTGAACTCCATATTGATGCCAGTGATCATCATCAGCAACAACTGGATAACTATAAGCGCAAATAATGGAGAAAGATCAACGTTGGCGATGGGTGGAATACGTCTGCGAAACACAGCAAGAAAGGGTTGCGTAAACGTATTCAGCAATGGTGCTATTGGACTATAGGGATTGATCCAGGATACTACAGCTTGTGCAATAATCATGACCAACACAATGTACAGCGTGGTTTTGATAATTTGAATGATACTCATCAAACCAATGACGCCGATAGTCGTGATCATGTTATTACCAAAATCGTGCTCCTGACTAAAATGCACTGTAACAAGAATAATGCATTCAACCAGCCAGGCCAGAATCAATGTCGACAAATCCAGACCTTTCCACCCAGGAATAAAGCGGCGCGCTGGTCGAACGATAAAATCGGTCACTGCGATCAGAAACTGTGAAGCATTGTTGTAGTAGGGCACGCGCAGCAACTGGAAATAAAAGCGTAATAGCAGCGCCAAGGAAAAAAGACCTAATAGGGTGTCAACTAGAAAAATCAATATGTCGCCTGTCACTTGTCGTTCCCTTCAAAACTGTTATAAATGGGCATTTGCTGAACTCAAGAATACCAATGACTGTATGCTTTTGTTATTTAAGCTTTTACATTTTACTGTATTCATCGCTCATTTCCTTTGAGCGCGCGTAAGATGCTTTAATTGCAGTGATAATGGATGTTTTGACATTGTCATCCTCCATTGATTGAATGGCTTCCTGCGTTGTTCCACCTTTTGACGTTACCTTTTCCCGTAACACCGATACATCTTCTTGACTTTCACTGGCCAATTTAATTGCTCCAAGGAAAGTTTGCAAACTCAATTGCCTGGACTGCTCCAACGTCAATCCTAATTTTATCCCTGCTTGCTGCATGGATTCAATAAAATAAAATACATAAGCGGGTCCGCTGCCGGATATGGCCGTTACCGTGTGCAGCATCTCCTCGTCATCCACCCAGAAAACTGTTCCGACTGCGCTCAAGATAGACTCGGCAGAACGACGGTCCAGTTCGCTGGTTACCGGCGCGGCATAAAGTCCTGTTACGCCCGCACGGACAAAAGAGGGTGTATTGGGCATTGCACGGATGACACGCGGATAACCATCCAGCCAACGCATGATATCAATAACGCGTATACCCGCCGCAATGGAAATAATCAGATGGTGTTTCAGCAGACCAGCAATATGCTGCGCTATTGTTTGTATTTGCTGTGGTTTAACGGCCAACACAATAATATTCAGTTCATTTTCCTTGCCAAACTGTGATATTCCATCGGTCAAACCAGACATTACGCTTATGCCAAACGTTTCTTTAATGCGATTTCGACGTTCAGGATCAATTTCTACGACATTAATCTGCCCGGCGCTGTAGCCCTGTTGTATCAGTCCGCTGATCAAAGCAGAAGCCATATTGCCTCCGCCGATAAATGTGATTTTAATTTTTTCCACGTTCTTTCCGTTCGTATTTTATACCTGTTTTTAATGCTGGCAATCAGGGCAATAAAAGCTGGACCGCTGGTTTTGTCTGATTTGCCTGATTGCTGTATGACAAGTCCGGCAAGGCAGTCCTGTACGCCCATACACCCAGTAGTGCTGCTGAAAATAACCTGGATTGCCATTAGCATGCGCAAAATCACGTAAACTGCTTCCGCCAGCATGAATGGCTTTTTGCAGTACTGTTCGCACTTCCCGCACAAGCTTACCGTAACGGCGAAGCCCTATTCTGCCAATAGCAACGGATGGATGAATGCCAGCGTGATACAGTGCTTCATTAGCATAAATATTTCCCACACCGACAACAACATGACTATCCATCAACATTGTCTTAATGCTTGATTTCCTGCCACGTGAATGTTTGTACAATCTTTCCGCGTTAAAGTCTTCGGATATTGGCTCAGGTCCCAAATCACGCAATAGCGGGTGTTGCAGGACGTCGCCTTGGTGCCATAAAACAGCGCCAAAACGACGCGGATCCCGCATTCGCATTACAACTCGATTTTCAGCAATTAAATCAAAATGATCATGCACACCCGGAGCGTTCACAGCCGGATTGTCACGCGTTAAAATTCGCAGACTGCCGGACATGCCCAAATGAATAATTAATGTCCCGGCATCGACAATAAATAATAGATATTTTCCCCGCCGCATAATCGTTTGAATTTGTTGACCACGCAGCACAGCATCAAGACATTCCGGAACTGGCCAGCGCAATTTTCTGTTTCGTACAATAATGGCTGTAATATGATGTTGTTCCAGATACGGCGCGATGCCGTTCCGGGTCACCTCAACCTCTGGCAATTCTGGCATAAAACAGTCTTCAGAATGTTGAAATTTTATTCTAAACCGTAAAGATCCAGCAGCTGTCGGTTTATCGGATGAGGAAAGAAATAACCAACCTGTTCATCGTTACGAAAAATTATCGCGCCATTATCGTCTTCCAGTGCACTGAACTGAATTATTCCGCCGTTCTGAAGTGTTAATCTCGCGACCGGATAGGCTGCCGATCGCTTATGCTGGTCCACAATCAATTCCGACGCCTGACTGGAATGCCATAGTTGCACCCAGCGATTCAACAACTCCGCCGTCAGATGCTCACTCATACGCCCATTAATCCGCCACCCATCGACCTGAGCGCCCTCATGTTTCAGCAAAAAATCACGAAACTCAAACGCAACTGGTATTTCCTTCTCATTCAGTAATTGCATGCTAACGATATCGAGCGGTTTAACCGGTATCCATATGGCATATTGCGGTGACACCAGATAAACATGCTGATTGATGGTCAGATACTGTTCATTTATCGTAGGCGCTAATCCGCCAAAGGCAAAATAATCATCATCCAGGTATACTTCAATAAGCGGATTATCCAGATTAAACTCTTCACTGTTGGTCAAGGGATAACGCTGCCGGCTGTTGGCTGACAGGATATTCAATATTTTTCCAACTAATACTTCATCAGCACGAGCGTGATAAGGCGATGATAAATACCAGCTACCTCCAAGGCGTTGCAAAATGATTTCTTCATTATGGCGAATAATGCGAACGATTTGTACCGTATCGGGGTCACGCAAGGAAACCTGAAATGCCGCATCGGATTCAGGCTGAAATTGAGGCGTCAAATAAAGAAATATTGCCAGACCAATAATGGTCGCCAGCATGATCAGATTGAGCTGTGAATGATACGTCATATTTTTATTTGCTCCTTTTCCGGCGCCACCAGATCACAACACCGCAAATCAGAAACACGCCCGGTAAAATAAATAAAAAAACGATAACCATGCCGCTAAGCGCGGTTTCGCTGAAAACAAGCTGGTTGTCCATTGTGGCGCGAGGTTGGATGCTTACCAGATCTTCGTCACCCGTCAGCCAGTTAATCATATTGATACCGAAATCCAGATTGTTGCCATTACCCAAGTAACTATTCGCCAGAAAATGTCCGCTACCGACAACAACAATCCGCTGTTCCCTGTGATCAACTTGACGCGTCAGTGCAACCGCGATGGTGACGGGGCCGGCAATATCTTCGCTTTCATCAAAGGTTATCGCTTCATCAAGTGAGCCGCTTTCCACCCAGCCGTTCGGCGCCACATCAACCAGTGGAATGGTTTTCCATTCGTCATTTTCATTAAAGGCAATCTGACGCGCAAAAGGAAATACGGTGATATAGTCAAAGTGCTGCGTTATCGCATGCTGCCCGTAAATAGCACCCAGTGCAAATGTGACAGGCGCTTTCAATTGTTCAGCCCGTGGATCGACAACTACACCGGGTGTCAGTACAAGGCGCAGCTTCTCCGTCAATGCAAGCAGGCCACGCAAGGATTCCTGATCAACCAACCATAATAAGTTCCCGCCACGGTCGACATAGTGTAGTAGCTTGTCCACTTCCCCGGGCATCAAATCGACTTGTGGCGAAGCGATAAGCAGCACATCCGCATTCGTCGGGATATCCGGCGTTAGCGCCAGATTAAGCGGTTGACTGACAAAACCGTTCACAGTCAGCTGTCTGCCAAAATCACCCAGATCGAAATTGGCATTACCGTCCAGACTACGTTCGCCATGGCCGCTCAACGCCATAATTAATCTTTCTTCCGGTCGCGCAAGACGCATCAATAATTGCGTGAAAGCCTGCTCGTTAATTGTTGTCAAATGGGCTCGTCTCTGTTGATAATCGATAACCATTTCGCCATTCACTTTTACCCCGGCGTCTTTGGTCAGACGTGGCTGTTCAACAGGGTCGATAAATGTCAGCGAAAGATCAGGTTTAATTCGCTGATACAGTTGCATAAAATTATGAATAATGTCACGCACATCGCCATACTGCGCATGCTTTTCGGTTGCATAAGCAGTAACCTGAATCGGGCCTTTCATTTTGTGCAATATATCAATGCTGGTTTGACTGAGCGTATTGCGGCCGTTCTGGCTGATGTCCCATTGCTGTTGTGTTTCAAGCGCAAGATAACCCAGCAGCACAAACAAAAACAGTAACAGGACAACGAAAATACCGTGCTGTATTTTATGTTGAAGACGAAATTTTTTGCTGGAAATTGTCATGAATGCTACCGGTGCAACCGATCTCCATCCAAGTGGCGAATGGTTAATACAATGAAGAACAGCGTGAATAAAACGAGATAAGCTATGCTGAAGGAATCCAGCAATCCGCTGTTAAACTGTTTGAAATGTTTCAGCAAGGAAAAATAGTGAATCCAGCTTCCTTGATCACTCTCCAGCATATCCAGTACCCAAAAGCACAATAAGATTCCCAGGGTTCCCAGTGCAGCGATAGCGGGTTGCATGGTCAGACTGGAAATATAAAGCCCTAAAGCAACAAAGCAGCATGTCACCAAAAATAATCCTGATACATTACTGATCAACAGTCCGGAATCCAGCGTGCCCGCCATTGACAAGGTGATAGATAAAATTACGATAAAAATTATCACACCAGCAATAAAAAGCATAAGACCGAGAAATTTGCCGATGACAATCTCACTGATAGAAATCGGTGCCGACATCAGTAAAATCAATGTGCGATTTTTACGTTCTTCCGCCAGCAGACGCATTGTCAGTAATGGAACGATCATTAACAGAATTAACGCTGCCATTGCAAAAACAGGTGTCACAATGATTTCCGTAAAACCGGGGGGATTGGCAATTTGCTGCAATTGCGGTTGCACGTGCAGATAAGCATCCAGGCGACCGAGAAAAACCCAGGTCAACGCAACTTGCATCAATGCCAGTAAAAACCAGGCCAGCGGTGATACAAACAGGGCTCTTAGTTCTTTGCCGACTATGACGTGAATCATCAAACATGCTTCCTTCTAACAAAGTGTTGAAAAATTATCTGCGTTGCCGCTGTAGCGTTAAAAATAGACTCAAAATGCTCATTTATCATGCATAAACTCCGCTTTTTACTCGGCGTAAGTGCCTCTCGACCTGCGGATCAACCTCATGGCTGTTCGCTGCGCTTTGCTTGCGTCGTCTGTTTTTTTGTCAGGCATTCGACTACCTCGATCACATTTTTCAATAACCTGCTAATGAAATTTCTTTTCATATTTGCGTCAGTTCAGTGAATACAGTTTCCAGATCTCTACCTTTTTCCTGCAACTGTGCAAGCGTCTGATCGAAGACGATATGCCCTTTATTCATGATCAATACGCGGTCGCATAAACTTTCCACTTCCGAAAGAATATGCGTGGACAGAATAATACTGCTCGACAGACCCAATGTACGTATCAATTGACGCATTTCACGTATTTGATTCGGATCCAGACCTACAGTAGGTTCGTCCAGAATGATGACATCAGGTTCATGAATAACCGCCTGAGCTATACCGACTCGTTGCTGCAAACCTTTTGACAGTGTGCCAATCAGTTGATTGCCGCGTTCAGTCAGGCCGCATTTTTTTTTACAGTGTTCAACCGCCTGCACGATAATTTTTTTATCTATCCGATGCAACTGCGCCACAAAAACCAGAAATTCATCTACAGTCATATCCATGTAAAGCGGCGGTATCTCGGGTAAATAGCCCAGATGGGCCTTTGCGGATTCTGGGTTATCCAGTAAATCTATCCCGCAGATTTCAATTTTTCCCGAATTAGGCGCGAGATTGCCAGTGAGCATGTGCATGGTTGTCGATTTGCCCGCGCTATTCGGTCCCAGTAAACCGAGTATTTCGCCTTGCCGAAGTTGTAGCGTAACGTCATGCACAGCAAAAATCCCGTTATATGCACGACTCAAATGCTGCGCTGATAAAGTAAATGATGATGCACCGTGATCTGTCACACCAGAATCCTTACAGTTTTACTACATTCCAAGACTGATTAACTTCAGGAGCAGACTTTAAGCTATCATTTTATAGCACATTACATTTACGACAACACACTATTTGAGTGATATATATCAGCCCTATGGAATCGCATTCCAGGTAATTTGAGTTGAAGTCAAATGATACGCGCACCACTAACTTTTCTAATAGAAATTTTCAAAAAATATGAAAATTATACATACACCATAAAGTGTATGATTATTACGACACAAAATGCTTGGTCAAAGCCTCACTCTCTTTCTTAAGTTGCTTAAGTTATATTTAAAGCTTATATTTATTTCAGCATGTTAATAGGCTATGTTGTATATAAGATACACATCAATTTGACAAAAATCAGTATATAAACTCATAATCGCGTCAGCACATCATACGTGAAAAGAATTTTAAATGGTGGGACAGCTTTTTACTGTTTGATATCATATTAGACAGTAAATAATCTAAATCTGAAGTTCACTTAAAAGGATAACAGCATGAATAAATTATCAGCCAAGAAAAAACTGATTGGAATGATCCTACTGCCTGCGTTCTTCTCCGGCGCAGTTACAGCGCATGTAGCAGTCGCTGCTCAAGGTCATGGTGACAGCATTAACCAACCCGAAGGTTACACATCTGAAGGCAATGCTGGTCAAGTATGGCGCAGCACATACGATCTTGGCAATCACTGCTGGCGGACAGGGTATTGGAACGAATCGCTGGCTGTTGTCGAGGGTTGCGATGGCTATGAAAAAGTAGCAGAAGCTGCACCAGAATCAGCTCTTGCGCCGGCTGCGGCGCCCGTATCACCGCCAGAAAAATTAACATTTTCTGCAGACGCGCTTTTTGATTTCGACAGTGCCGTATTGAAACCAAATGGCAAAATCGCGCTGGATGAGTTCGTTCGAGGCTTGGATGGTATCAATTTTGATGTCATTGTCGCTGTTGGACATGCGGACAGAATTGGTAATCCAGACTATAACCAGAGATTATCAGTGCGCCGCGCCGAATCTGTTAAGGCTTATCTCATGTCGAGAGGAATTCCCGATAGCAGCATCTTTACAGATGGAAAAGGCGAAACCCAGCCTGTAACCGGTACTGCCTGTGATGGGAAATCAGGGCAAGCGTTACGCGCGTGTCTCGAACCCGATCGCCGTGTAGAAGTTGAAGTTTCTGGCGCACGTAGACGCTAAGCCATAGGCATCGTCAAACTTCATTGACATAAAAAAAGCCCTGCTCTGTCAGGGCTTTTTTCTGTGTATACGCTTCCTTCCTTATGCATCACTTGCCAGTCCCGATTGACACACTAATTGAAGCGCGCTGGATTATCCCGGTCGACGCAAAAAATTCCACACTCAGCAATCATGCCCTAGCCATTAATCAGGGAAAAATAATCGATATTTTTCCCGCCAGCGAAGCAATCATCCGATACAACCCGGAACATACAGTACTTCTTAAAAACCATGTCGTAATACCCGGTCTGATAAATCTGCATACCCACGCTGCGATGACATTGATGCGCGGACTTGCCGACGATCTTCCACTAATGGATTGGTTAAATAAATACATTTGGCCAGCAGAGCAGCGTCATGTCAACGAAGCCTACGTTTACGACGGTACACGGCTGGCTTGCGCGGAAATGCTCAGGGGGGGCATCACTTGTTTTAATGATATGTATTTTTACCCCGAAGCTGGCGCGCGGGCAGCACTCGCAGCTGGGATGCGTGCTGTAATAGGCATGATCGCAATTGATTTCCCAACGGCGTACGCCAGCGATGCAGACGATTATCTGGCCAAGGGGCTGCTTCTCAGAGACAATCTGCAATGTGAGTCGTTGTTGCAATTCAGCTTTGCACCACACGCGCCTTATACCGTCAGTGATAAAACCTTTGCCACTATATTGACTTATGCCGAACAGCTGGATGTTCCAATACATCTGCATTTGCATGAAACCGCCGATGAAATTCGCATCGGCTTGGAATCGCACGGCATGCGTCCAATCGAGCGACTCCTGCAACTCGGGTTATTGACACCCAATCTGATTGCAGTGCATATGGTGCAAGCAAGGGAATCAGATCTGAAGTTGCTGCAACGAAACGGCTGCCATGTTGCACATTGTCCCTCTTCCAATCTGAAGCTTGCCAGTGGATTTGCTCCAATCGCATCACTACTGAATGCAGGCATCAATATCGGGCTGGGCACAGATAGCGCCGCCAGTAATAACCGGCTGGATATGTTTGAAGAAATGCGGTTGGCTGCTTTACTGGCAAAAGCTGTCAGTGGCCAGGCAAACGTGTTGCCCGCCTATCAGGCTTTGCAAATGGCAACCATTAATGGTGCTAGAGCGCTTGGCATTGAGGACATTACCGGATCGCTGACGTCAGGCAAAGCTGCTGACATCGTCGCCGTTGATTTTTCAGATTTGAATCTTATACCTTGCTACGATCCAGTATCACATCTCGTGTATTCAGCCAGCCGGGAACATGTGAGTCATGTCTGGGTAAATGGTAAAATGCTTCTTGAAAATAAAAAATTGACAACGTTGAATACCTCTGAGCTGGAGAACAGGGCTGTATACTGGCAGGAACGCTTGGTAAACTGACTACTCATATTTAAGAGCGGTTAAAAAAGGAAAAGGAAAACGAATGAAAGACGATGGCATAAACGCGGACCCTCTGGAACTGGAGAAATTCAGTCAACTTGCGCACCGCTGGTGGGATCCCAATAGCGAATTCAAACCACTTCATGAAATCAATCCATTGCGCATGGGGTACATCGAAAGTCTGGCAGGACTGCAAGATAAAGTTGTTCTGGATGTCGGTTGCGGCGGTGGCATCCTATCGGAAGGAATGGCATCACGCGGTGCTAAAGTCACCGGCATTGATCTAAGTGACAAAGCACTCAAAGTAGCTAAACTGCACTTACTGGAAAGCGGTCAGCAGGTAGAGTATCGAAAAATCACAACCGAATCTCTTGCCAAAGAACAGCCGCAACATTATGACATTGTAACGTGTATGGAAATGCTCGAACACGTGCCTGATCCAATGAGCGTAGTTCGCGCTTGTGCAAAACTCGTTAAACCAGGTGGCTGGGTATTCTTCTCTACCATCAATCGTAACCTTAAATCCTATTTGTTCGCCATTATCGGTGCGGAATATATCCTGAAGTTGTTGCCACGTGGAACCCATGAATACGCCAACTTTATTAAACCATCCGAGCTAGCCCGCATGGCGCGCAATGCTGGCCTTCATGATGAAGAACTGATCGGCATGACGTACAATCCTTTCACTAAAGTCTATGCATTGGGAAATGACGCCGATGTCAATTACATCATGGCTTATCGTATCTGAGACGCAGTAACATGGTACGCGCTGTTTTTTTCGATTTTGACGGCACACTCGCCGATACCGCACCAGATCTGGGGCATGCGCTGAATCGTCAACGTATTGCCCGGAATCTCAAGCCACTGCCTCTTGATATTATCCGCACCCAGGCGTCCGCCGGTGCGCGCGGATTGTTGAAAATTGGATTCGATATCGGGCCGGAAGATCAAGATTACATCGAGATGCGCGATGAGTTCCTGGCTTTTTATACGCAGCGGCTTTGTCACGATACCCGGCTTTTTCCTGGCATAGCAGAGTTACTCGACCAGCTCGATGCACAAAACATGCCTTGGGGTATCGTCACTAATAAACCAGCGCGATTTACGCATCCGCTTATTGCACAATTGGGTTTACAG
Organism: Nitrosomonas sp.; assembly: GCA_020852475.1. GTDB lineage: Bacteria > Pseudomonadota > Gammaproteobacteria > Burkholderiales > Nitrosomonadaceae > Nitrosomonas. The sequence goes on along the minus strand of JADZAR010000086.1, from coordinate 39,476 downwards.
CAGCGCGCCGCAAGTATCGTTTGTGGCGATGAAACAAACCACACTAAGCCTCATCCCGAGCCGCTCCTGGCTGCCTGCAGAAAAATCGATGTTCTGCCCACCGATTGTCTATATTTAGGTGATGATCAGCGTGATGTCAAAGCGAGTCTGGCTGCTGGTATGGAACCCTTTATTGCACTTTATGGTTACCTTGGTAACGATCAACCGCCCGAAACATGGGGTGCGCGATACATGATTAGCCACCCGCAAGACTTAATCGCATACCTGCCTGTAAAATGGTAAAATCATTACACTTCTTTTCACAGTTGAACTTTTTCCATAAGATAAAATCTTAGGTACACCACAACAGAATACCGGGGACGATCTGGCTTCGACGTGGGTTGCAAAGCAGAGTAGGGCATACCGAGGATCAGATTACCTCGTAAATCCATCTGAAAACAATAGTCGCAAACGACGAAAACTACGCTTTAGCCGCTTAATTGGCTAGCCTCTGCACCGGTGGGCCTTAACGCCGGGTCTGGCAACAGACGGCAGAGTCATTAACGAGGATCGCGCGCTGCAGGGTTACTTTGCAGGGTGTTAAATAAAAGGTAACTCGCTTGTCAACAGCCCGCCGGTTGGCGGTTGCCAAGTTAAATTAAAGAACATGGCTAAGTATGTAGAACTGCCTGTAGAGGACTTGCGGACGCGGGTTCGATTCCCGCCGTCTCCACCAATTGAGTATTTTAAGAAATCCAATAACATCCTTAAACCCGCCTAAGTGCGGGTTTTTTATTGCATATAGCTTCCATTAGTGGATAATATCATCCTATAGCATCCAGCAATTAATAGGGGTAACTCTCCGGGGTAACTCCAATTCAAGTTTAGGAGTTACCCCTATGCCACTAACTGATACCTCAATCCGTAACGCAAAACCAAGCGCGAAGCCAATTAAGCTATTTGATGAGCGAGGATTATTTCTACTTGTTACCCCAACTGGGGGTAAGTGGTGGCGCTTTCGATATATGTTCCACGGCAAAGAAAAATTGCTATCACTTGGTGTTTATCCGGATATCAACTTGAAAGATGCACGCGAACGCCGCGACGAAGCGCGTAAACTTGTCGCCAACGGCGTAAATCCAAGCGAGAACCGTAAAATTCAGAAATCGGCACGCGCCGATCTGATTGCAAATAGCTTTGAAGTCGTTGCGCGCGAATGGTTTGCCAAGTATTCAGCGACTTGGGCAAAGAATCACGGCGACCGTATCATCCGGCGATTCGAGCGAGATATTTTTCCTTGGATCGGCGCTCGTCCTATTGCCGAAATTAATGCGCCTGAATTGCTTGCCGCAGTTCGCCGGATCGAAAACCGGGGTGCATTGGAAACTGCGCACCGGGCGCTGGGCAATTGCGGGCAAGTATTTCGTTATGCCGTGGCAACCGGGCGCGCTGCACGCGATCCTTCAGGCGATTTGCGAGGTGCGTTGCCTCCAGTCAGGGGTACACATTTTGCCGCTACCACCGAACCCAAACGTTTCGCTGAGATTCTTCGCGCATTGGACGGTTACGAAGGTACGCTTACGGTGCGTTGCGCCCTCCGCCTTGCTCCTTTGGTGTTTGCACGCCCCGGTGAATTACGCAATGCACAGTGGGCGGATATAGATTTTGAAGCAGCCGAATGGCGTTACCTTGTCACAAAAACCAATACACCGCATATCGTTCCGCTTGCCCGTCAAGCCATAGAAATATTGCGTGAATTGCAACCGCTTACCGGAAATAGCCGGTTTGTTTTTCCGAGCGCACGCAGCTTTATCCGCCCAATGAGCGACAATGCGATTCTTGCCGCAATGCGGCGGCTCGGCATCGATAAAGATGAAATGAGCGGGCACGGTTTCCGTGCAGTGGCACGCACCATACTCGATGAAATTCTAGGCGTTCGCCCCGATTTTATTGAACATCAGCTTGCTCATGCCGTGCGCGATCCGAACGGGCGTGCATACAATCGCACTGCACATCTATCTGAGCGTCGAAAAATGATGCAACAGTGGGCAGATTATCTCGATAAACTAAAAACTGGTGCAGAAATTATTCCGATCCAGCGTGAAGCATAATTTGTACTTGCTTTGTTTAGGGTCAATTGCTATAGATACGGGATCAATATCCCCATTCCTCATGCCTGACCGGTAAGCGATTCAGTTCTTCCCGGTAAAACTGCCATTTCGGCATGAATTGGTCCATCAATGCGATAAAGCGGCTGTTATGCGTCGGTTCCAGCAGATGAGTCATTTCGTGCACGATAATGTACTCTAAACAAGCCAGCGGTTTCTTCGCTAATTCCGTATTGATCCGGATACTGGCGGAATGAAAGCTGCAACTACCCCATTTGGTTTTCATTCTTTGCACGTAAAACCTTTGCACGGATACACCCATACGTGGCTGCCACTTTTCGATCAATGCCGGGATTGCTTGCTTGAGATTGTTGCGATACCAGGCTTCAAGGATGGCCTGCTTTCTTTCCCGGTTCGTTCCAGGGCGTACCGACAGCAACATGTTGCTGTGCTTCAATTCAACGGACGGCGGCGCGTTTTTTTCATCAAGCTTCAGCAGATAACGCTTTCCCCAGACAAAATGGGATTCGCGGTCGATATATTCCCGTGGCGCCTCGCGTTCCTGTAGCCGTAACTTTGATTGCTGCTTCTTTATCCATCCGAGCTTGGATATCACAAACACCCGAACGATATCCGGCGCCATGCTGACCGGTGCCGATACTTTGACCCTGCCATCCGGTGGGTAGACGCTTAAATGCACATTCTTGATGTTTTTATGGATAACTTCCACATCAAGATCATTCAGCCGCATGATTGCAATGTCAGTAGTCACTTTTTTGCTGTTTGACGATGGCGAAAATCCGCTCGACTTCTTCAACGTCGTTGACGATTTCAAAAATCGCCTGCTTGATTTGATTTTCTTTTGCCTGATTACCGCGCCAGCCGTCTTGCTTACTGTCCATCACCACATCGTTAACTTGCAGCACCAGCGTCTCGTTTTTGCCTAAGTTGTTATACAGCGCACGCTTGGCCTGGGTATTCAGTGTCTTTGGCGTGTCATCCGGTTGTGCTGCCATAACCTTGCTGGCCAGCTCGGCGATCTTTTGTAAATACTCTTTATATTTCTCTGCGTTTTCTTTTCTGAATTTAATAATTTCACCCAGCAGCGTCGACATTTTTTCAAAGTACGCTGGATCGAGCAGGTGATTCTTGATGATATGGCTGCGCACATTGTTCTCGATAGTTTCCGCCACGGCTTCTTTATTGGCTTTGATACCATCCGGCACCGCGCCGATGGCTTCGGCGATGCCGCTTTTCACAATGACTTCCAGGATCGGCATATCGGCGAGAGGGGAGATCACCACCGATTCCTCCGCCTGAATATAGCGGTCGATCAAATAACGCATGTCCGCTTCATACGCTTTCAGATCGATTTTCTCATTGGAAGCATTTTTGATGATGTCACGCAGTTTCAGGAAATGATCCACACGGGTTTGGATATGTTCAGCCGCATCGGCGGTGTAACCGGCAGCGTCCATGTCGTCGCCGATATTGGCATAGGCGCGGATCAGGTTGGCAGTGGCTTTGTATAACGCCGTGCGTTGCACTTCGCGTGCTTTCAAGTCTTCCGGGATTTCGCTATTGCCGCAAAAGTAATGGATGTGTTGCAGATCGCCTTTGGGCGATTCCACTTTCTCGCACAGCAATTCCAGCTCTTCCAGCGCATTGTCCAGCCACTCGCGGCCTTTGCTCAGCCGATCTTGGATCAGGATGTCGCAGTCCTTGGCTTCAAACTGGTCGTAATCCAGTTCTTCGGTATAAACCTGAATTGCGCCGGTGCCTTTTTCATTGACCAGCTTCTTGAATAGATCCTTGTAATCGACGATGAAGCCGAATTTCTTGTCTTCGCTGTCGAGACGGTTCACGCGGCAGATGGCCTGGAACAATCCATGATCCTGCATCGATTTATCGATGTACAAATACGTGCAACTGGGCGCATCGAAACCGGTCAGCAATTTATCCACCACGATCAGCAGCTTCATATGCGCCGGTTCGTCGACAAAAAGCTTTTTTGCTTTATCTTCGTAAGTTTCAGTCTTGGATTTGCCCGGTTCGGCGCTGACATCCTTCAGCAAGGCGTCATAGGTGTTATAGATAACTTGCTTATCCGTCTCGGTATTCGCGCCGGTTTCCTCGGTGGTGATGTCGCGGGATTGCGGATTGTATGAAGTGACCACCGCGCATTTGCCTTTCAATTCGGTGGCCTGGAACAGCTCGTAATAGCGGCAGGCTTCAAAGATGCTCGACGCCACCAGAATGGCATTGCCCATTTGCGTGCTCAAACGCGGCTTCACGCTGAAATCCCCGACGATATCGGTCACCACCTTATCCATGCGCGATTTGGAGCTGAGCACGTTTTGCATCGTGCCCCATTTCTTTTTTAGCTCGGCTTTCTGAAAATCGTTCAGTCCTTTGGTTTTGGCGGCAAACCATTCGTCGATTTTTTGCTGCGAACTCAAGCGTTGATCGATATCGCGCGCCTCGTACACCAGATCGAGCACCACGCCGTCTTCCACCGCTTCGTTAAATTTGTAGGTATGGATATATTTGCCGAACACTTCCAGGCTGGTGGCTTTGTCTTTCTTCAATAACGGCGTACCGGTAAAGCCGATGAACACCGCGCCGGGCAGCAATGCCTTCATGGTTTTGTGCAATTTGCCGCTTTGCGTGCGATGGCATTCATCGACGAAAATAAATAATTCGCCGACGGCATAGCTTGGCTGGCTTTGCAGTTGCTCGATAAAAGCGTCGAAATCATCGACATCGCGTTTGCCGAACTTGTGCACCAGAGAGCACAACAACCGCGGCTTAGCTTGCCCCAATTGCGCCATCAAATCGCGCCCGCTGTGGGTGCGATAAATCGCTTCCCCGGCATCTCTGAAAACGCTCTCGATCTGCTTGTCCAGTTCATCGCGGTCGGTGACGATGGCGATGCGCGCGTGCGGATTGTTTTCCAGTATCCATTTGGCCAGCAGCACCATCACGATGCTTTTGCCGCTGCCCTGGGTGTGCCAGATGATGCCGCCTTCCTTGCGGCGCACATGCGCTTGCGCGGCTTTGAGGCCGAAATACTGGTGTGCGCGCGGCAATTTCTTCACGCCGCCGTCGAACAGCACAAAGTCGTGCATCAATTCGATCAGCCGTGATGGCTGGCAGATTTTGGCGAGGTACTTATCCAGCTTGTAGCCGCTGTTGTCCGCTTCGTCTTCTTTCCACTTGAGGAAAAACTTCTCCGGCGTGCCGATGGTGCCATACTGCAAGCCTTCGGAATCGTTACCGGCAAACACGAACTGGATGGTGCTGAAAAATGCACCGATGAATTCCGGTTGTTGGTTCACCAAGCTTTGGCGGATGCCATCGCCAATCGACACCCGGCTGTTCTTCAGTTCCAGCACGCCGATGGCAATGCCGTTGACGTACAGCACGATGTCCGGACGTTTTTCCTTTTCGCCAAACACCGTGACTTCCTCGGCGATATAAAAGCGATTCTGCTCGGGATGTTGCCAGTCAATCACCCGCACCGTGACCGTCGGCACTCCGGCTTCCACTTTGACCGGCACACCATAGCGCAGCAGCTGATAAACGTCCTTGTTGTTGTGATACAAATCCTGGCTGTGATTATTGGCCGCGATCTGCAATTTATCCAGCGCTTTGTTGATCTGGCTTTGATCGTAACCTTTGGCTGTCAGGTAGCGCGTCAATTGCGGCACTTCGATGTTGCTGTTGTCCGGCTTCTCTTCGAGTTTGCCGAGATTGATATAACCCAATTGCTCACAGAACAATGTCACCACACGGTTTTGCGTGGCGCGTTCGGGTTTGGTGACAGCACCGCTGCCGGATGGATCGACGGTCACGCAACCGCTCCGGTTTTGCTGTCCGGTTGCACCAGCCGGATGCGGCCGGTCAACAGGTTTTGCATCATGCCTTGCTTGATGTGCCGGTATTTGGCGAGCTTGTCTTCGAAGGCAGCGATTTCGGCATCTATATCAGATATTGTTCTAGCAATCTCTGATTGCGCGGAATAGCTTGGCATTGTTATCTCTAGCTTTAAGAAATTCATCTTCGAAAGATTGTATCTGGTCGCACCTTGGGCCAATGAATACAAGAGTTCTCGTCCATAACTACTTCTAAAGAGATACGCCAAATAGGTTGCATACACCTCTTTCTCATTAAACAGCCTAAACCCAAAGCAGAAACTATTAAGATAGAGATTATCGATATCGTCATTTAGTACAGCACATAAACCCAATTCATCTGGTGTCTCGGAAGAGCCATTAAAAAACAAGTCACCTTTTCTGACTTTATTCTGATTTTCGCTTTTGCCTACTATTACTTTCTCCAAAAATTCAACATCTATAATGACATTACTCATCACATTCATAAAAGGAATGTAACGTGCATCACCTGAACCAAAGTCAACTTTCGTCTTTCCGGATAAACCACCATAGGTTGCACCTACTTCACCCAACTTCTTCACTACCCACCCCTCTTTCAATTGCCCATTTTCATAAGGATTAAGCAGGTTTTGCATGGCGCCTTGTTTGATCTGGCGTTTTTTGGCGATGAAAGAGGTGAGAGATTGAATCAGCGCATCGGCATCGCTGAGGGCGTTTGCGATGGCGGTTTGTTCGGCTCTGGTTGAAGGAATTGGGAAACTAAAATGCTTAACATCATTGCTCGTAATATTGGGGTCCTTTCTACTGCTACTTGCAACTGATTTCCAATATTCAACTCTGTAATTAAGTGTGTCTAATAAAAATCTAGGCTCTACTTTCTCACGTACCAATTGAATTGCAACAAGAGCCTGATTAACCGAAGCATTAATACCTAAAAGACCCGTCCTGCCAATCTGGTTAAATCCACCATACATTGCTATTAACACCGTTCCAATTGGATACATCTGTAAACACGTTTCCTTTAAAGCCAAGACTGTAACTTTTTCTTCAGAATCTTTGATCAATGAATTATTCAGATCCATTGTCTTTATCCAGTGAAATTCACCTTTCTTAAAATATCGCTCCTCTTGTGATCTTGCTGGGGTTGTGCCACTTGATGTTTTGGAGATTTCACCAATTTCTACAACATCCCAATCCTCCGGAATCACCCCCACCTCAGTCTGCTTGTAACCCGGCTTCAGTTCCATGCAAACCCCATCTTTTCCAGGTGCGCATTGACGGCTTGTTCCAGTTCCGCCACCTGCTGGTTTTGCTGCGGCAGCGGCGTTTCGTAACGCTCGGCGAGTTCCCTGATGCGTTGCGCCAGGCGCTGGCTGATGCGATCCATCTCGGTGTGAATGTCTCGGTCGATGGCGGCGATCCATTTATCGTCGACCACCAGTTGCTTGATCTGGTCTTGGGTCAAGGTGGGATAAAACGCCAGCAGTTCGGCATCCAGCGCGATTTCGGCGGTGCTGATGGCTTTTTTGCTGGCCGCTTCCTGTTCCAGTAGGTGCAGGTATTGCTTGAGAACGCTTTCTTCTTCTATCGAATCCGGGTCGTTTTTGATTTCCTTCAGGCGCGCGCTGATGCTGGCTTTGTTAATTTTATCGAGCGCGGCCAATGCGCCGCCTTCGTCGGCGTTGCCGCCGTGTTCTTCTTCCATTTCCGTTAACCGGCTTTGTAACGTTTCCAGTTCGGTATTGAGCGCGTCGATGGCTTGTTGCTGCGCGGCAAAGTAGCGATTAATCACGAGTGTTTTCGGAACCAGATCGCAGGTCCAGCCTTTATCGACGGTTTTGCTGACTTGACCGTCCTTGGTTTTCTTTTCTTCCACGATGCGGTACGTGGGTGCTTGCCAACCGTCGGCGGCGATCAGGTAGCAATCGTCCTGCATCACGTCAAACCAGTAATTCATCAGGTGCTGGTAGACGTCATACCGGTCGATCAACGCGCGGCTTTGGTAAGTGGCGAGCAACGCTTCGCTGATGGTGTGGATGATGTCCTTCGGATGAAAGCCGGGTTGCAGCGCTTTCAATGCGGCGGTGGTGTTGTTTTCCCACTGGCTGAACACGCGGTTCATATCCGCCATGTATCCGGCAAACTCGGGGTGCCCGAAGATGGTTGGCTTGATGTCGTCCTTGCTGACTTTCAGGCTCAGATAGTTGGGACTGCGTTTGGCCTCGGCGAATAACGCCGATTTCAGGGTAGGGCACACGGCCCAGTAATCGTGCAGCGCCTCGATATCGGCTTTGGGGATATCGCCCAGCAGATGCGCTTCGATGTCTTGCAGGTCTTCGGCTTCGGAACTGTCGATGTAGCGCGGGATGTTGAGGTTGAATTCGTTTTTGTCGATCTCGTTGAACGCTACGATTTTGCTGTAGCCTGGGATTTCAGTCTGTTTGTTGAACACGTCGACAATTTTGTGGATGTCCATTTCGCGCAGGCGGTTTTTGTTGCCGTCTTTCATGAAGCCCTTACCGGCGTCGATCATGAAAATGCCCTTGCGGTTTTGCGCGTTTTCCTTGTCGATGACGATGATGCACGCCGGAATGCCGGTGCCGTAAAACAGGTTGGCGGGCAGGCCAATGATGCCCTTGATCAGCCCCTTGCGGATGATGGCTGCGCGGATGGCTGCTTCGACATTGCCGCGGAACAGCACGCCGTGCGGCAAAATGCACGCGCCTTTGCCGTGGCTTTTCAGCGAACGGATGATGTGCAGCAGATAAGCGTAATCGCCGTTTTTATCCGGCGGAATGCCGAAACCATCGAAACGTTGAAACGGATCGTTGCCGGTATCGACGCCGTTGCCCCAGCGCTTGTCGCTGAACGGCGGATTGGCGACGACGTAATCGAAAGTTTTGAAATTCCCATGTTCATCGAAAAACAACGGATTGGCCAGGGTATTGCCTTGCTTGATCTCCGCGCCGGGGTTGCCGTGCAGGATCATATTCATGCGCGCCAGTCCGCTGGTGGCGGCGTCTTTTTCCTGACCGTACAGCGATACCTTGGTTTTGGCGGCATCGGCCACTTTCAGCAGCAACGAGCCGGAACCGCAGGTGGGGTCATACACCGTGGTTGATGCGGTGGTATCCGCCAGACCGATACCGATGATGCGCGCCATGATGCGGCTGACTTCCGCCGGGGTGTAGAATTGCCCCTTGCTCTTGCCGCTCTCGGTGGCGAAATGGCGCATCAGGTATTCGTAGGCATCGCCGAGAATGTCGTCGCCTTCCGCGCGGTTCTTGCTGAAATCGAGCGCCTTGTTTTCAAAAATGGCGATCAGATTGGTCAGCCGGTCGACCATGTCCTTGCCGCTGCCGAGTTTTTCCGGGTCGTTGAAATCCGGCATGCTGGATAATTTATTGGCATTGGCCAGCGGCGCGATGATTTTCTTATTGATGTCATCGCCGATGGTGGGCTTGCCTTTCAGCGCCACCATATCCTTGAAACTCGCGCCTGGCGGAATCTTGATCGGCGCAAACGGCTGGCCCGCATATTTGTCGCTGACGTATTTGATGAACAGCATCACCAGCACGTAGTCCTTGTACTGGCTGGCGTCCATGCCGCCACGCAGTTCATCGCAACTCGACCACAGGGAAGAATAAAGCTCGGATTTTTTGATTGCCATAGATTCTTGTTATTTTGAAATACGATAATATACAGCAACGTACTGCACTGGATAAGCCAAAAGGCTTGTAACTTCTTATTAAGAATAGTGATAAAACATTTTATTCCAAGCAGGAAAGCTGTTGTTATACCCGGAGCGAAAGACGTATATGAAACAGAGGATCACATCAGTTAAAGATTTACCTGATTGGTTTAAAAACAAAACCTATGCGACAAATTTGAACATAATAGATTGGTTTCGTGAAATACGTAAACGACAAAAGGTATTAGATTTATATGAATTTGGGAAAAAATATAGAGACTCCACTGGAAAAAATTCGGAAGAATCGAGAGAAACTCTTCTAAGTTTATTATTAGCAACACCTCGACCTGATTCACTAATATATTCTGTTTCACAGAATAATCGCCCAGTTTATGATCTAACAGCGTCAGAAGCACTTTATTTTCGATCGGCTATTCGAGATGATGATTTGCTTCAGCTTGGAAAAAAATATGATGAATTAATGTCACTTTGGCACAAAGCGCTCGATGAAATGGGCACGGATGACCCAACTTCTTTTTTTGGAGAGTATGAACATCAAATAGCAATATTCTTTGAAAAGTTTGATGAGAACTCATATGCAAAAAAATTTGATGAACCTATTGAAAAATTTTTAGAAGATATAGGAAACCCTTACTTATCATATGGGCGACCTTTAAATGGCAGTCCCATCACCGTCGATACACAGTATGATGACGAAACTATCATCACTCATTTCAAAAACTGGCTTGCAGAGATAAGAAGAAATGAAGGGGAGCGAATAAGACGCCCATTTACCCAGAAAGATTTAGATGACTGGGAACTTTATAAAATTAGACAGATATTTGATCTTGAAATGTGGGCATCGATAATGCATGTAAAAATAAATGACAAGGTTATTGCTGATTCACTATGGCCATATGCACCCGATAATTTTTCGCCAATTGATGTATTACGAACTACTGCACGAAAGAAAATTAAAGATGTATTTAACTTTAATGTTGTTGTTCGCCTCTATGGACAACTCTCACTGGAATTTGGTGAAAATTTTTTAGCGCAATAAATTTTTAGAAAAAAAGTAAATTTTTTTCTTCCTTTTAAAGAGGACGCAGCATTCATATCATGTTGATACTGCCATCAATACTCAAAGGAGTACCAACATGCAACATAAATTCTTACGGTTCCCTGACGTAAAAGAAAGAACCGGTTATTCGCGCTCAACTATCTACAATCGCATTACTGAAGGTTTGTTCCCCAAACCGGTAAAAATTGGAATTCGTGCAGCAGCATGGCCTGATTATGAAGTCGATGCAATCAACGCAGCGCGCATCGCCAGCAAATCTGAGGATGAAATCCGCACATTGGTTTTGAAACTCGAAACTGCCCGCAAAAACACGGTGTAGGAGTCTTGTATGGCTCAGAACCGTAAACCACCGGCATACCAGGAGTATGCGGCGACAATTCTTGCCGAAATTTCCTTTCGCACCATGTCACTACAATCCCGAGGATTGTTCTACACAATGCGACTGGAATGTTGGGTCAATCAGCGCTTGCCAAGTGATCAGGATGATCTGGCTAAAATCCTTGGATTTTCTACAGATCAAGTATCTGCCTCCCTTCCTGCTGTTATGTCCTTTTTTGCAATTGATGGTGAGTTTATCATCTGTCCTGAACTGGAAGATTATCGAGAACATTTGGCTCAACGTAAGCTAAAGCAAAGCCAGGGTGGAAAAACCGGGTCATCTATAACCAACAGCAAACGAAATAAAAGAACCAAAGCTATTTTTGACGATAATTCGGGTACCTTGTCGAGTACCTCGTCAACTACCCCGCAAGTATCCCGTCAAGGTGGCATCGAGTCCTCAGTACAATCCAGCACAGCAAAACCAAGTCAAACCCAGTTCAGCAAGAAAGGGGTTATTGATGATCCGTTTGTTCGTGATTATGAATCCGCTGAACAATGTACGGCGGATGATTATCACAAAGCGAGTAAAGGATATTAGTCATCATGACAAGACGGATACACAATCCGAATCTAGCCAAAATCCATCGTAACTACACCGTGGAAGAAGCCGCCGAACTGGCGTATTCAAAGGCACGGTGCGCGCTTGGATTAAAGCCGGGCTTCCGGTGCTCAATGACAAACGACCAATGCTGATTCTTGGCAGCGATCTTGTCGCATTTCATCAAGCAAGGCGCAAGAAAAACAAACGGAAATGCAAACCGGATGAACTGTACTGTGTCCGTTGCCGTGCACCCAGGAAGCCTGCTGGCGATATGGCCGATTGCCGGATTATCACGGAGACAATCGGAAATCTGGAAGCCATTTGCCCGGATTGCGACAATATTATGAACCGGCGTGTCAGTTTATCGACACTAGAGCAAATAAGTGGGAAATTGAGTATCTCACTGCCGCAAGCACTGGAGCACATAATTGATAGTAATCAATCCAGCGTAAACAGTGACTTGAAAAGGGAGTAGTGCAACATGTCAAAATACAATGCCGAAAATGAACGAATCAAACGCAAATACTTTGCTTATTTGAAAGAAGCGATGCGCAATAGCGAAACGACTGTCGATGCAGCCGCAAAAGCGCTGGCACGGTTTGAAGACTATACCAAACATAAAGACTTCAAGGCTTTTCACTATGAGCAGGCAATTGCATTCAAGAAATGCTTGGCTGAACAAAAAGCACATCAATCCGGCGATAGACTCAGTAAAGCAACCTTGCACACGACATTGTCACAACTCAAGCGTTTTTTTCAATGGCTGGCATGGCAGTCCGGTTATAAATCGCGTCTACAGCATTCCGATGCCGAGTATTTCAACCTATCCGACAAAGATACGCGCATTGCCACAACACAACGAGAGCAAAAAGCACCGACACTGGAGCAAATCAAGCATGTGATCAGCATCATGCCGCATCAAACGGATATCGAAAAACGTAACCGCGCTTTGATCGCATTTACATTGTTGACCGGAGCGCGGGATAGCGCCATTGCATCAATGAAGCTGAAGCATGTCGATTTGATAGAAAACTGCGTCAATCAGGATGCGCGTGACGTGAACACTAAGTTCAGTAAAACCTTTAACACGTTCTTTTTTCCGGTCGGCGACGAAATTAGGGAAATTGTCGGCGTATGGGTGACATATCTGCGGGAAGCAAAACTCTGGAGTAATGATGATCCGCTATTTCCTGCAACTCGTGTTGCACTCGGTTCATCCAGGCAGTTTTCAGCTGACGGACTTGATCGCAAGCACTGGAGCAACGCAACACCAATACGCACCATATTCAAAAAAGCCTTTATTGATGCAGGATTGCCGTATTTCAACCCGCATAGCTTCAGAAATACGCTCGTTCGGCTTGGTGAAGAAGTTTGCAAAACGCCTGAACAGTTCAAAGCCTGGAGCCAGAATCTCGGCCATGAAAAGGTATTAACGACTTTCCTGAGCTACGGCGAGGTTGCTTGTCAGCGGCAAGGTGAAATTATTCACAGTTTGGCAAAATCATCACAATCTAAACCGCCCACTTTCGATGAACTGGTAACAGCAGTTGCGCAACAGATGCAGCGTATAAATCAGACTGAAAAACAATAGACTTTGCATTTCACAGTCCAACGGGCGATTGTGTCAATAAACGCTTCGATATCAAAGAATTATTAATTCGATCACGTTGCAATCAATTTAATTTCCGCATGGGAAGAAGTCTTTGAAAAAAGAGTCTTTGACATTAAATTTATTATGTGTACTATGTAGTACACATGACATTTGGAAATTACATACGACAGACTCGCAGTAACTTATGCGAGAAAGACAAAAAATATTCACTACGCCAAACGGCCCAACGTATAGGCGTGGAGCCTGCTTATTTAAGCAAGATCGAGCGGGATGAAGTTGCACCGCCATCGGAGGCGACTATCTGCAAGTTAGCCCAGGATTTGAGCATCGATGCGGATGTCTTGCTGGCCATGGCCGGAAAAGTGTCAAAGGAGCTTCAGGATATCATTAAACAAAGGCCCCAATTATTTGCCGAACTTATCCGACAATTAAAAAATGCCCCTGATAAAGCGGTATTACGTGTTGTCCGTGAAATACGCGATGGTGATTGGTGACATGAAAGGATAAACGCTTATGATCGAACTTATTCAAAATCAGCTTGTTTTCAGCTTTCCTGAAATTCACCCCGATGCACGTTGCGCGATTGAATTTCAGCGCACCCTGCGCCTGCCTGACGACAATAAAGCATACCCGCTTCCACCAGGTCTGGGAAAATTTCCGCTGATGCATGTTGACGATTTGGGAGAATGTTTACCCAAAGACTGGGAAACACACGGTGGTATCTTTTTTCCCATGCATCAGGCTGAAGCAATGTGGATCAATTTCAACTCTGATTATCCTTTTGCTATCAAGCTTGCCGCTGGAAAAATAAATGCTGTAACCGGCGATTCCTGGTCAAATCAGCTTCACGCAAACCCACAGGATTATCTCATAATTCCAAAACAGCCCTGGCTGGATGGTTTTTGCATTTCCAAGGGTAAAATCAGACAGTTTGTTGCAATGCCGCTAGGCGATGGGTATACCGCCGAGGAACAACTGACCGGCGCAGCCGAACATGGCGGCATACAGATCATCGCCTACCCTATGAAGTGGGAAGCATATCAACAGCTTTTGGCAATCCGAAACAGTGAAATCAAGTTCAGCCGCAGCACCGTGAATGAAACCTTGCCGGTGAACATGGGCCTTGCGCCTGGCGGATTGATGCGTCAGGAAATTTACAAAGACTATCATGGCATTTCTGCCTGGAATACCGCAATCTTTTCACGCTGTTATGTACATATTATCAATTCGCAGATTTATCATGCATTAACCGGCAATCACCCGCCGACTAAAGCGCCAACTGCCAAGGATTACGCACAGGCGGCTCTACCCTGGTTTCAATATTACGATGAGCAAGCAGCAGCTTTATCGGGGAAACCTGGGCTTTCAAATCTTGATGGCATAGCAGCAATCGGTATCAAGAAAAATGAAGCTCCTTTGCCAGAGAATGAATCGTGTAATCCTGCACATATCAGGAACTTAGGGGCAAACACAGTCCGGGAGGGCGAATTCTGATGAAACTTTGTATTCAGTAGGGCGCTTGCTCAAACACATCATTTTGAATTTTATTAACAGCACCGAGGTGACACCATGAAAAGAATTATCCTGGCACTAGGATTGATTCTACTGACAGCTTCAGCACAATCCGGTCCACCCATTCTGATTGATCCGCAAACCGGTAAATATCTTGGAACACTCAGCAATAATCGCTATGACCCCGATTCCGTCAGCAACCCCTATGGCCGATATGGAAGCAGGTATTCACCTGATTCCATAAATAATCCTTACGGGCGATATGGCAGCAGATACTCGCCAGATTCAGCCAATAATCCATACGCAACCAATCCGCCTGCAATCACTTTACCGGATAATGATTTTGGATTTCCCGGATATTAATGTGGGGAGCTTATAAGTCAGTGCCCGATTTGAGCATTTTCCTATTAATTCAGCGGACTGAATCAGCCATGGAGAGTAATTTCTGGCGAAACAATAAAAAATATATTTGTAATTTAATATTTATAAGCAATTAGCTAATTATTAATTCTACAGTCGTCGTCTGCAAGCGACTAATGATAAATTTTCCTTTCGACGCTCTGTAAGACACATCTGCGCTAGCAAAAGCACGGGACTCGCAAGTTTTCCTGCAAGTCCTGTTCCTGTGACTGCGTGGAAAATTCAACATCACCAGCCACGCCATGTTGAAATACTGCACCTATCCTGCGCTTGAATAATAGTCACTTATACGTTACTATTTAATCATAAAAATCAAAGTTGAAGAATATATTTGCCTGGATGGCTCAAATCCATACAAGGCATGGTTTGACAACCTTGATCCATAAGCTGCCGCTAAAATTGTTACTGCTAAGTTGCGCCTGGAGCTAGGAAATACATCCAGCATAAAGTGGTTTGACGGCATTGGAGAATACGTCATCAACTGGGGGCCGGGTTACCGTGTTTACCTTGCCAGGGATGGCGACACACTTATCATCTTGTTCGGTGGCGGTACCAAGCGCGGACAACAGAAAGACATTGACAGGGCAAAGATTTTGCACCGTGAATACAAGACGCGAAAGAAATCCAGGACTGTCACGAACAAAACTGAAAAATGAGAAGACAATCACATGACACTAACTCGAAATTTCAAGCAGACAGTTATTGAACGCATCGAACGCGATCCTGAATTTGCAAAGGCACTTCTTGATGAAGCGGCAACCTTGTTTCTAAGTGGTGAACCGGAAACAGCGCGCCTTATCCTTCGCGATCTCGTGAATGCCACCGTGGGATTTGAACACTTAGCCGCGCTGATTGATAAACCCAGCAAAAGCTTGCACCGTATGTTATCGCCCAAAGGCAATCCAACCATGGATAATCTCGCCGCTATTTTTGATGCTGTCCGTGCGCATCTCAACGTTGGAATTGAAGCTCATACGGTTGAGTTGGCATAGAAAGTCCAAGATCATCCAAACACACTGGGGGTATTATTGGGGGTATTTGTAAAAATCGTACTAAAAAATATAATTAGAAAATACTTTAGATAAAGGCTTCTAGGGATTCGGTTCGATTCCCGCCGTCAAAGACTAACCCCTTTATCCGGTTGGTTTTTTTCGCCTACTTCCGCGTGTTTACGAGGATTCATGTGGATTCTTGTGGACTTCGAGGTTTCAAGAAACTCCACGAGTTCATTCACTTTTTCTCTCTTTACGACAATATTCTCTCCATCCCTAACATCATGCAAGAGTGAAGTCCGCAAATTTGTTTGTGGTTTGTATTCTTTTGACGATAAAAATCAAAGAATTACGTGCTGATTTATCAGGCGGTTAATTTTTAGCATTGGTAGAAGGAGGGGAAGCAGCATCTAAGCGGAGAGAACAAAGAAGTGATTTGGTCAAAGTAAAACCGGACACATCAGTTAAGCTGCTTTTATCGATTTTGGTGCTTCTGCTTCATATTGGTTTGGGCTTTTTTAATCCAGGTATGAATGCAGTATATCGCTGTATTTTATAACGAATATTAGATCGCGACTTGTTCCTCGCGCGATCTAATATTATTTGTTGGGGTGGCTGATGGGACTCGAACCCACGACAACCGGAATCACAATCCGGGACTCTACCAGCTGAGCTACAGCCACCATTTACCATTGATTGTTTTATTAGCAATCTGTTCTGCATTTACAGCGTTTAAAGTTCTAATTAGAAAGTCAGCCAATACAATAAGCAGACTTAATTGATTTGATGGCGTGCCCGACAGGGATCGAACCTGTAACCCCCAGCTTAGAAGGCTGGTGCTCTATCCGATTGAGCTACGGGCACTATGTCGAGCATGCCCTAAATATTTAGAGCTGTATAATTGGTCGGGGTGGAGAGATTCGAACTCCCGACATCCTGGTCCCAAACCAGGCGCGCTACCAGACTACGCTACACCCCGAAAAAGCCGAAACTATACTCTTTTATACGACTGACGTCAATTTTAAACTAACTAATATTCTATATTCTACGCATAGAGTCAAAAAAGTCGGAATTATTTTTAGTTGCTTTAATTTTATCCAGAAGAAAAGCCATTGCATCCATATCATCCATGGGGTGAAGTAATTTGCGTAGCACCCATATTTTTTGCAACACATCGGAATCAATCAGTAACTCTTCTCTGCGTGTTCCAGAGCGGTTGACGTTGATCGCGGGGTAAATCCTTTTCTCGGCCATGCGTCGATCCAGATGGATCTCCATGTTTCCGGTTCCTTTAAACTCCTCATAGATGACGTCATCCATCCGTGATCCGGTATCAATAAGTGCCGTGGCTATAATTGTTAGTGATCCGCCTTCCTCGATGTTGCGAGCAGCTCCGAAAAAACGTTTTGGACGCTGCAAGGCATTTGCATCAACCCCGCCAGTCAGTACTTTACCGGAAGCGGGTGCTACGGTGTTATAGGCGCGTGCCAGGCGCGTAATGGAATCCAGTAGAATGACAACATCTTTTTTATGTTCTACCAGACGCTTGGCCTTTTCTATGACCATATCCGCTACCTGAACATGTCTCATAGCCGCTTCATCAAATGTTGATGAAATAACCTCTCCTCTGACTGATCTAATCATGTCGGTAACTTCTTCGGGCCGTTCATCAATAAGCAAAACTATCAGAATTACTTCAGGATAGTTAGCTGCGATGGAATGTGCGATATGTTGCAGCATGACTGTTTTTCCTGATTTCGGACTGGCCACAAGTAAGCCGCGCTGTCCTTTGCCGATGGGTGCGATCAAATCAATAACACGTCCGGTGACATTTTCTTCGGCTTTAATATCACGCTCAAGTTTTAGCGGTTCCGTGGGAAACAGGGGTGTTAGGTTTTCGAAAAGAATTTTATTTTTGGAGATTTCTGGTGATTCGTTATTGACCTTGTCAACTTTTACCAGTGCAAAATAGCGTTCTCCATCTTTTGGGGGGCGAATTTCACCATCGATTGAGTCACCTGTGTGCAGGTTGAAACGTCTGATTTGACTCGGCGAAATGTAAATGTCATCAGGGCCGGCCAGATAAGATGTGTCTGGCGAGCGTAAAAAACCGAAACCATCCTGTAAGACTTCGAGTGTACCGTGGCCATATATACTTTCGCCCTTTTTTGCCTGATTTTTCAGTAATGCAAAAATCAAATCCTGTTTTCGCATTCGGTTGGCGCCGTCTATTTCATTGGCGGTTGCCATTTTGACAAGTTCAGTTACATGAAGATGTTTGAGATCAGATAAACGCATGAAATAGTTCTTTGAAAAACGTAGAAGTTAACGCAAAAGATAAACGCCGGACGAAAAGCAACTGCTGGCGGGATCGTGTATTAGATATAAAAGAATGAATGAAAGAGATCAGGCGGGTAATTTAGGTTTTAATCACATTTTCGGGTCGACCAGCCTGTTATCTGGATTTCCAAGAAGCTTAGCGGCTTTAGATGTGGCTGTCAACAAATGCGGTAAGCTGCGATTTTTGTAGCGCGCCGACTTTTGTGGCCTCAATGTTTCCATCCTTGAATAACATAAGTGTAGGAATGCCGCGAATGCCGTATTTTGCGGGTGTAATCTCGTTGTCGTCAATGTTAAGCTTGGCGACTTTAAGCTTGCCTTCATATTCGCTGGCAATTTCGTCCAGAATAGGAGCGATCGCCCGACACGGACCACACCATTCAGCCCAGTAATCAACCAAAACTGGCAGCGAGGATTGCAACACTTCCGCTTCAAAGTTCTCATCGGTAACATAATGAATATGCTGGCTCATATTTTCCTCGTTGAAAATCAAAAAATAAGTTAGATGTTATCTATGGTTATGCTTGGGTAGCAAAAACAGTGAAATTGATGAAAAAATTCGAATAGCAAAGCTAATTTCAATACCCAATGAATAAAATATATATATTTTACTGATTGCGCTATGCTATATAAAAATTCACCAAAAGGGAAGTATCAGCTAACCGCTTACCTGGATTATAACCTGGTATGGTAATCTAGGCGGAGTTCTTCAGCGGGGCAAGTGTTAATGATTATAACATTGAAGAATATATGTTGTTGTGCAATGATAAAAACACACTGATATAAAAGACCGGTTTTCGTTGATTAATTGTACTATTTCTTGACAGATGAATCCTGCTTATTGGCAGATTGCTACACATGAGTTGGCTATGAATGATCCTGTGATGGAGGGGCTGATTCAGCAGTATGATGATGCTGTACTTAGGTCGCACGGTAATGCTTTTACAACATTGGTGCGTTCGATAATCGGGCAGCAGATTTCAGTAAAGGCTGCCGAGCGTGTTTGGCAAAAAATGGCCTGTGCCATACCCGATATTGCGCCTCAAGTAATTTATGGCGCTGATGAAGATCTGCTGCGACAATGTGGATTGTCATACAGAAAAATCGGTTATCTTCAGGATTTGTCGCTTCATTTTATGACGAACAAGCTGAGTGTGTCTGAATGGGACTTGATGGACGACGAAGCGCTAATCGATCAATTGATCCAGATCAAGGGGATAGGTCGATGGACAGCTGAAATGTTTCTGATTTTTCATATGCTGCGCCCTAATATTTTTCCTGTGGCTGATATTGGCTTGCAGCGTGCTATCAGTATGCATTACTTTGATAGCCGGGTGGTAAATAAGAAAAACATGCTTGAATTGGCGCAGCGATGGAAGCCGTGGCGTTCTGTTGCCACTTGGTATTTGTGGCGCAGTCTGGATCCTTTGCCGGTGGAGTATTGAAAGAGTGGACGGTAAACCCGGTGAAACGAAGAAGATGCCCTTGCTCTTTTTGTGGCTTAAAGTTGAGTGATCGGGGCGGGTTTAAGTTTTTTGCACTATCTTTTGGATATTCTTCTTATTAAAAAATAAAGTGTGTCGGATCTGATTCAATGATTTCGCGTTACCGAAAAATCGGCAAGCTGTGTCAGGCATCTCTTGTACTCGGAGTCGGGTAGGCAAGCGATGGCGGACAGCGCAATTTCGATTTCACCTAGTGCGCACTTTTTGGTGTAATCCAGTGCGCCGGTGGTGTGAATGATTTCAAGCACAGGTTTGAGATCGTCGATTCCACCGTTCTTTATGGCCTCCCGAATTAAATCAGCCTGTTCAGCGTTTCCCGTTCGAATGGCATGGATCAGTGGTAGCGTTGGTTTGCCTTCCGCCAAGTCATCACCCAGATTCTTGCCGGTGTCCTGGTGATCGCCTGAATAATCTAATACATCATCAATGAGTTGAAATGCGGTGCCCAGGTGCATACCATAAATGGCCATGGCTTTTTCGTGTTCGGGAGAGGCATTGCCAAGAATAGCGCCCAGTCGACTGGCGGCTTCGAAGAGTTTTGCCGTTTTAAAACGGATTACCCGCAAGTAGTTTTCTTCGTTCACATCAGGATCGCGACAGTTGAGTAGTTGCAGCACTTCGCCTTCAGCGATGGTATTTGTAGCATCAGCCAAAACCTGCATTACGCGCATGTTGTCAACTTCCACCATCATCTGAAAAGCGCGCGAGTATAGAAAATCACCAACCAGTACGCTTGCTGCGTTACCAAACAGTGCGTTGGCGGTTTCTTTGTTGCGGCGCATTTCGGATTCGTCGACGACATCGTCATGCAACAGTGTTGCGGTGTGAATAAATTCAACGACGGCTGCGAGAGTGAAATGGTGCTGACCGGTATAGCCGAAAGACCCCGCGGACAGAACAACAAGTGCGGGGCGCAATCGTTTGCCGCCACTGTTAATGATGTATTCACTGACTTGCCGGATAAGCGCTACATGAGAATGCAGCTTTTGTCTGATGACTTCATCCACGACGCCCATGTCCTGGGCAATAAAGCGCCTGATATGTTCTATTGACACGATGTAACCTTGAATAAAACGCTATGTTAGAAACGACATACTTTTGTGTCAAGCACAAATAAAGTCAAAATAATTTCGCTCCACAAAAGGTGCGTGCTTATGTATAATGCACGGTTCTGTATTAAAGAGAAATTGTGTGGGGATAATTATGTATGCGGTTATAAAAACCGGTGGCAAGCAGTATCGTATCAAAGTGGGTGAAAAACTGAAAGTTGAGCAACTTGATGCGGAAAATGGGAGCGAGCTTGTCATCGATCAGGTATTAATGGTTGCGGATGGCGACAAAATTGCAATGGGTACGCCGCTTGTTGAAGGCGCTAAAGTGAGTGCTACGATACTGGGTCAGGGACGACATGACAAGATACGTATCTTCAAGATGCGTCGTCGTAAGCACTATCAGAAGCATCAAGGACATCGTCAAAATTACACTGAAATCGAGATTACTGGCATTTCAGCTTGAGTTGAGTACGAGTAAGTAGATAAAACGACGGATATGGTTTTAGGAGTTTAATCATGGCACATAAGAAAGCGGGGGGTAGTTCCAGAAATGGCCGCGATTCGGAATCGAAGCGACTGGGCGTGAAGCGTTACGGCGGTGAACTGATTTCAGCCGGCTCGATTATCGTTCGACAGCGCGGCACCAAGTTCCACCCGGGTATTAATGTAGGAATTGGCAAAGATCATACGCTATTCGCCAAGATTACCGGCGTAGTGAAGTTCGGTGTCAGAGGTGAGTTGAAACGTAAGATAGTGGATGTCACGCCGGCATAATTATTGCAGTATAAATTTTTGCTGATAATTTTATTATTGTTTGGCGTATATCCGCATGAATCTTGAAGCCCTGTCTTAGTTGATAGGGCTTTTTTATTTTTGATTCGATAAGTAATTCCGCGCCTGATTGAGTATGTTCCGGTTCAAGTTGATAGTATGAAATTTATAGACGAAGCAACGATACAGGTATTTGCCGGTAAAGGCGGGGATGGTGTTGCCAGCTTTCGTCGCGAGAAATTTATTCCCAAAGGCGGGCCTGACGGTGGTGACGGAGGCAATGGTGGCAGTATCTACGCAGTTGCGGATCGCAATATTAATACTTTAATAGATTATCGCTATGCACGTATTTTTCGTGCAAAAAATGGGCAGAACGGGCGTGGCTCGGATTGCTACGGTAAAGGTGCTGATGATGTCGTGTTGCGTATGCCAGTGGGTACCGTGATTACGAATACTGTTACACACGAAGTCGTTGCTGATCTGTTGCAACATCAGCAGAAAGTCTTGCTCGCCAAAGGTGGTTCAGGCGGTTTTGGCAATCTGCATTTTAAATCGAGTACTAATCGTACTCCGCGACAGTTTACTCATGGAGAAGCAGGACAGGAATTCGAGTTTAAACTGGAGCTTAAAGTGCTGGCTGACGTGGGTTTGCTTGGTATGCCCAATGCGGGTAAATCGACATTGATTCGCGCCGTTTCTGCGGCGCGACCCAAAGTAGCCGATTATCCATTCACCACATTGAAGCCCAATCTTGGCGTCATTCGGATTGATTATGACCGCAGTTTCGTTATGGCGGATATTCCTGGATTGATTGAAGGTGCGGCAGAAGGTGCCGGACTGGGACATCAGTTCTTACGACATTTGTCGCGTACTCGTTTGTTATTACATTTGATCGATATGGCTCCTTACGATGAATGCGCGGATCCGCTTCAAGCGGCACAGGCAGTGATTACAGAATTGCGTAAATACGATGAGGCTTTGTATTTGAAACCGCGCTGGCTGGTGTTGAACAAGGTGGATATGCTGCCGGCGGATCAAAAGGATAAGATCTGCGAGGCATTTATCCAGAAACTCAATTGGACGGATAAATATTTCATGATTTCCGCGCTAACCGGCGAAGGTTGTCGACAGCTGACCTATGAAATCATGGATTATCTGGAGCAACACTTGGCGTCAACCGGTGAAGATGACTAATACGGGCGTACGTGTCTCATGCTGAAAGATGCACATCGTATTGTAGTCAAAGTGGGCAGTAGTCTGGTTACTAACCAGGGAAAAGGACTGGACCATTCAGCATTGACTGATTGGGCGGAGCAGATTGCCAGACTCCGGCATATGGGCAAGGAAATCGTGTTGGTTTCTTCCGGCGCTATTGCTGAAGGCATGCAACGTCTGGGTTGGAGCACTCGTCCTCATGCCCTGTATGAACTGCAGGCTGCGGCGGCTATCGGGCAAATGGGGCTGGCGCAGGCATATGCATCCTGTTTCAGTCACCATGGGTTACAGACAGCGCAAGTATTGCTGACCCATGAAGACCTTTCCAGCCGCAAACGCTATCTGAACGCGCGTTCGACGCTCATGACGCTGATGAAACTGGAAGCAATACCGGTCATCAACGAAAACGATACCGTCGCGATGGATGAGATCCGGTTCGGTGACAATGATACGCTGGCCGCGCTGGTAACCAATCTGGTTGAAGCGGACGCGCTGGTAATATTGACTGATCAGGCCGGCCTTTTTACCAGTGATCCGCGCAAAAACAGCGATGCGCAGTTGCTTTCCGAAATCAGTGCGGCTGATCCCGAGTTAATGCGCATGGCCGGCGGCGTTGGCAGCAGTATCGGCAGCGGCGGCATGCTGACAAAAGTGATTGCGGCAAAGCGTGCCGCACGCAGTGGCGCACACACTATTATTGCATCCGGTCAGCAACCGCAGGTATTGGTGCGCATGGCGCATGGCGAATCCATCGGGACGCGACTGTTGGCGACAATACCTATATTGGCGGCGCGAAAGCAATGGTTGGCGGATTATTTACAAGTACGCGGCAGGGTCACTCTTGATCAAGGAGCCGCAAACGCATTGATTATGGATGGGAAAAGCCTGTTGCCGATTGGCGTGACACATGTTAGCGGTGACTTTGACCGGGGTGAAGCGGTTGCCTGCTTCACATCCGAAGGGCGGGAGATTGCACGCGGCTTAATTAATTATAATAGCGAGGAAACGCGTAAAATCATGGGTAAGCCGAGTAGCAGCATTGAAATATTATTGGGTTATGTTGACGAGGCTGAATTAATTCATCGCAATAATCTCGCCCTGCTTTAATAATTGCAAGAATCCCTTGTTTCGGGGATCTGTAAATAATACATTACAGCCAGATGAATCATCCTGTGGATAAAAGTCTTCAACGCATTGCCGCCATAGACTGGATGCGCGGTATCGTCATGATGCTCATGGCGCTGGATCATGCGTCGGGATTCTTCAACCAAGGCCGCATTTTTGCGGATTCCATTCTACTCTATGAAAGCGGTAGCCAGTTCGCCAGTGACCAGTTTTTAACGCGCTGGATCACGCATATCTGTGCGCCGACATTTATTTTTCTGACCGGTGCGTCAATTGCGGTCAGCAACGCACAACGTTTGCAGCAGGGAATGCCGCAGGAGATCATAGACCGCGAATTATGGTTGCGCGGTATTTTTATTGCAATGCTCGATATCGTGTTGCTTTCGCTGGTTTCCGGCAAGCTTGTTCTGCAGGTTCTGTATGCGATTGGCATCAGTATGATCATGATGGTATGGGTGCGTCGCTTGCACAAAGGCGTGATATGGGTGGCGGCAATTGTGATCATGATCGGGGCCGAATTACTGCTGAAGTGGGTTTGGGTGCCTGGTGATGAAGTGCCGCTCTGGCTTGCACTCACTTTCGCACCAGTTTTTTCGACGGGATTTTCTGTTTTTTATCCGGTGATACCATGGCTGGCTGTTATGATGCTGGGGTGGTTTTTTGGCGAATGGATACAGTCAAAACGTCCCGATCCGCGATGTATTCAGCGTCTGCTGTTTGTCGGCGGCGGATGTGCAGTACTGTTATTCATTCTGATCCGCAGCATGGCCGATTACGGCAACATGTTTATGCTGCTGGAAGGATATTCGGTTGTGCAGTGGCTGCATATCAGCAAATATCCTCCCAGTCTTGCCTATGTTTTGCTGGCGCTTGGATTGATGGCTGTCATACTGGCAATATTGATGTGGCTGGAGCCGATTATCGGAGTGCGTCGTAACGGTGTGGTCCTGGTATTCGGTCAGACGGCGCTGTTTTTTTATCTGGCGCACTTTGCTGTGCTGGTGCTGTTGCAGTTGTTTTTTGAACGTGGCGGTCTGGGGATAACGTATTTCATGGCGCTGCTGACATTGCTGATACTGTATCCCGTGTGCCGGGTTTATCGCACCATTAAATGGCATAATCCCTCAAGTTTGTTACGTTATATGTGATTCGGGTTAACAGATCGGATTTAATATAAATAGGAATTGGAAATATCATCAGATGGCCATTAAAAAGATCATGATCGTTGATGACTCACCGACCGAACGGCATATCCTGTCCAGAATTCTGGTCAGAAAAGGTTATCAGACCATTTTGGCTGAGAACGGTGCGCGAGCGATCGCGATTGCAAAGGAGACTTGTCCTGACCTTGTTCTGATGGATATCGTCATGCCGGATGTTAATGGTTTTCAGGCGATACGAATGTTTCTCCGGGATCAGGTTTTGCGTGTTATTCCCATTATTATCTGTAGCACAAAAGGGCAGGAAATCGATAAAATCTGGGGAATGCGCCAGGGTGCGAAAGACTATGTCGTTAAGCCCATTGTGGCGGAGGAGTTGTTGCAGAAAATTGCCCGGTTCGATACACCGGATTAAGACATACAATATGCAGAGGGCGGCACTATGGAAAATATTCACGAGAAGCCAGAAGCGACTGAAATATCTGAAACGCCAAATGCTGAGAAGCCAATTGCCGATATAGCCGTGCTGGGCATGATGATTGGCGATATGCGTTATCTGGCGCGGATGAGTGAAATCAGCGAAGTGATTCCGGTTGCCGAAATTGTTCCTGTACCGCTAACGCACTCCTGGTTTCTGGGTATCATCAATGTGCACGGAAACCTGTACGGCATAACCGATTTGGGCGCCTATCTGGGGGGAACGGCTGTGCCGTTCGATTCCCGCTCCCGCATTTTGCTGGTTTCAGCAGACTACAAAATAAACAGCGGATTTATCGTCCATAATTTGATGGGTATACGCAGTTTGTCCGAGTTTGCGGTATGCCCGACCTGTAATGAGCAGTTGCGCGCCGGTGTGTCGCATATCTATCAGGATAAGGAAGGTCGCACCTGGTACGAACTGGATTTGCGCACATTTGTCCGTGAAAAGCGTTTTCTTCAAATTGCCAGTTAACCAATCCACGTTTACATTTTTTATACCTAAACATGACCATTTCACAATCCACCGCCCGCGATAAAGCAAAAATACTTGCCGAAGCACTGCCCTATATTCAGCGTTTTCATGGTAAAACCATCGTCATTAAATATGGTGGCAACGCCATGACTCAGGAAAACCTCAAGTACGGTTTTGCGCGCGATGTCGTGCTGCTTAAGCTGGTTGGCATGAATCCGGTGGTTATTCATGGCGGCGGACCGCAGATTGACCAAATGCTTAAGCGCGTCGGCAAGCAGGGCGAATTTATTCAGGGCATGCGCGTGACCGATGCAGAAACCATGGATGTCGTGGAAATGGTGCTCGGCGGTTCCGTCAATAAGGATATCGTCAACCTGATCAATCGCCAGGGCGGTAAGGCCGTCGGGTTGACCGGCAAGGACGGCGCATTTATCCGCGCCAGAAAAATGCTTGTCAAAGACCGTGAAAGAACGGGCGAGTGGATCAGCATCGGCCAGGTTGGTGAGATCGAATCAATTGATCCATCGCTTATTGCATTGCTCGACAGTCAGGACTTCATTCCAGTCATTGCACCCATCGGCGTAGGTGAGAATGGCGAATCGTATAACATCAATGCCGATCTCGTCGCCGGAAAATTGGCCGAGATATTATGCGCCGAGAAGCTGATTTTGCTGACCAACACACCGGGCGTGCTCGACAAGGATGGTAATTTATTGACCGGCTTGTCCGCGCAGAAGGTCGATGAACTGTTTGCCGACGGTACCATATCCGGCGGCATGCTGCCGAAAATTGGCTCCGCGCTTGACGCCGTGAAAAATGGCGTCAATTCCTGTCATATCATTGATGGGCGCGTCGAACATGCGCTGTTGCTGGAAATTCTGACTGACCAAGGGGTCGGCACCCTGATCAGCAACTAGTGATTTGACAGGAGTTGAAAAAATTATCTACGTTGCCGCCGTGGCGTTAAAATATTTCAGTGTCAATTCGTAGGTAATGTTATTCCTTAACTTTGCAATGATCGCAATTGTCTTGGGATTTTCTGGACTGATAATGTCATTTGATCAATCGATGTTAGTTTCAGTCGAAGAAAATAGCTGGAGATTATTGATAATTATTATTGTTTGCTTTATTATTTTTCGTTTGATTGAATTGTGATCAATGCTTCTTTTTCAAAAGAACCGGGCGAGTGTTTTCATTCGGATTATCTTTTGTCTGTTTTACAGTTTTAGGTTGCGCATTGAATAAAATTCCAGCTGATGATTAATCCATAATGCAGTCGCTTTCACAGAAAAATATCGATTATTTAGGATCGAAACAAAGTCTTGTTTCCTTGCCTGGCATTCTGCTGGTGTTGATTGTGCATGGCGCGCTGTTTTACGTACTATGGAATCAACGTGTGTTGCCGCAGCCTGAACAAGTGGTCAGGTTGTTTGCTGAAGTGATTTCAATGCCGGAGCCGCAAGTGCAACCTGAGGCTAAACCGGAGCCTGTACCGGTGAAACTGCAACCGATCCAAAAACCTGAACCCAAGCCAAAAGTCAAGCAATTGGTGACAAAAGCTCCGGAAGCGCCACGACCTCAACCGGTTGTAGCGCCGGACCCGAATCCTGAACCGGAACCAGCTGAAGAGAAAAGTTTGCCTGTACCGGTCGCTGAAGCACCGACAAAACCGCAGATGCCGGCCGGGCCTGTCACACTTTCATCAGAGTTGTCCGTTTCCTGTCCTTCACTGACTGCGCCAACTTATCCTGCAATCTCACGGCGTATGGGCGAAGAGGGCAAACTGGTGTTGCGGGTTGAGTTGGATGAGGCTGGTCGCATTGATGATGCACGCGTGATTGACAGCAGTGGTTATGACCGCTTGGATAAAGCAGCGCTTGAAGCAGTAAGAAGCTGGCGATGTCGGCCGTCGATGCGGGATGGTCAGCCCGTGCGTGCGATTGCGCTGCAACCTTTTAATTTTGTATTGCAAGGAAATAATTAATGGAACAAGGTCTTGGTTTTTCTCATTTTCTCGCTCAAATTGATGGTGTCGGGACTGGTGTGCTGGTTTTGCTTATCTCACTCTCAATTGCGAGCTGGTATCTGATAATTACCAAAAGTATCACTAATTTTATTGCCAAAAGACGTGCTACCGCATTTCTGAAGCATTTCTGGAACGTCGAATCGTTAGATGAGGTGAAGCGATCGTTGAACAGCACCGCACCGAATAACGCTTTTGCCGAGCTAGCCAAGCTCGGGTTGGAGGCGGCGGCTGACTCCAAAGCCCAGGATTTGCAGAAACTGGCTGCTGCGGGCGGAACCAGTGAATTTCTGACACGCGCTTTGCGTAACGGTATCGATCAGGAGGCCGCACGCGTTGAAAACGGCTTGACGCTGATTGCATCGGCTGGATCCGCGGCACCCTATATTGGCTTGTTTGGTACTGTCTGGGGCATTTATCACGCATTGATACAAATCGGTTTATCAGGACAGGGAACGCTGGATAAAGTTGCCGGTCCCGTTGGCGAGGCATTGATCATGACAGCATTGGGTCTCGCTGTAGCGATTCCGGCGGTTCTGGCCTATAACGCTTTTGTGCGGCGCAATCGTATATGGCTCGCACGTCTTGATGCATTTGCGCATGACTTGTTTGTGTTGATCACCATAGGCAATGGCAGCGACAGCTATAAAAAGCAATCGGTACCGCAGACAATTGCACCGGCAACAACGTATTCGAATCTTGAAGGAAGGGGGCAGTAATGGCATTTGGCAGCATGAACAGTAGCGGACAGCAGGCGCCGATGTCGGAAATTAATGTTGTGCCATTAGTTGATGTGATGCTCGTTTTGCTGATCATATTCATCATCACGGCGCCGCTGTTGACGCATTCAGTCAAGATTGATCTGCCGAAAGCAGAAAGTACGCCCAATATCACCCAGCCTGAACACGTTGAGTTAGCCATACAAGATGATGGCAGTTTGTTCTGGAATGGTGAACCGGTTCTTCTGGATGCATTGTCAGCCCGGTTTTCCGCCGCTGTTGCGCAAGATCCAAAAACGGAATTGCATATTCGTGCAGACAAGCTCGCACATTATGAGCATGTCGCCAAAGTCATGAGCAAAGCGGCCAATGCCGGTATGGCGAGAATCGGTTTTATTACCGATCCCTCATTGCGGGAATAAATCATATTTGCCGCCCTGGCATGACATCGTGTGGTAGACGAACGGATTTCTCCGTACCGGCATTGGGGTCGTTGAATATTGAAACGGACAAACTGTTTTCACTTTTTGCAACAATCAGCGCAACAACCGCATCGCCGGTTACATTGACAGCGGTGCGCAGCATGTCCAGCAAGCGGTCTACACCCATAATCAAGGCGATGCCCTCAACAGGAAGACCAACCTGATTGAACACCATGGCCAGCATGATCAGACCGACGCCCGGCACGCCTGCGGTGCCAATTGACGCCAACACGGCCATGCCGATAACGGTCAGATAATCGAACAAGTCGAGTTCTATGCCATATACATTGGCGATAAAGACGGTGGCAACGCCCTGCATAATCGCCGTGCCATCCATATTGATCGTTGCGCCGAGCGGTACTACGAACGATGCCGTTGAGTTATCGACGCCCATGCGTTTTTCCAGTGTTTTCAGAGTGACCGGAATGGTCGCATTCGAGCTGGATGTGCTGAATGCGAAAAGCTGAGCGGTGCGTACTTTTTTCAGGAATTGAACGGGACTGATTTTTCCCAGCAGCTTTAATAAAATCATTAGTGTTCCCGCTACATGCATAATCAACACGGCAATGACCACACAAAAATAACCGATCATCGGCAGAATCAGACCAATGCCTTGCAGTGCAAATGTTTGCGCCATAATTGCAAAGATGCCATACGGTGCCAGTGACATGACAATGCTGACCATTTGCATCATAACTTCATTCAGTTTCTCAACGCCTTCAATCAATGAACGGCCGCGTTCGCCAATCATTAGCAGGCAAATGGAAAACAGAATTGTAAAAAAAATAATCTGCAACATGTTGCCGTCGATAAAGGCGGCAAGCGGATTACCTGGGACAAAGTCAATGATGACTTGTGTTAAAGATGGTGTTTCGGGAGCTGCAAACGTGTTATTCATATTTTGCGCGGATTGAAAACCCTCGCCAGGACCTGCATACACGGCGACAAGAATCGCCAAAGTTATAGCTAATCCGGTAGACAGCAGAAATAGAGTCAGTGATTTGATACCAATACGTCCCAGTTTACTGATATCGCCTATACCGCAAACACCGCAAATCAATGAAAAAGTCACCAGCGGTACAACCAGCATTTTCAGTAAATTGAGGAAAATAGCGCCAACAGCATGAAATAACCCATTGACCAGAAAGGCTTGAATAAATGTAATATCAGGTGTAAATGCATTGATCAAGCTGCCTAGCGTAAGCCCGGCAAGCATCCAGATCAGTATTTTTTGCGTCAATGTCATGTTTGAGAAAAACAGTTGCGATTAAATTGCCTGAGTTGCCAATGATGCAGCCGTCAGGGAGGAGTCTGGACAGCTATTGATGAGTATCATGCTATTGTATATTTAAATTAAGCACTTTAAGCACCGAATCACTGATATGGAGAATAATGAACAAAGAACGTCTGGCCAGGTTTGAGGAACTTAACCACGAAGAGCAGGATATTTTACTCGTCTTGTCAGTGATCTATATTCCGATCAGGCAGGGTTACTTTCAGGAGTTGTTAAAGAGTTCAGGATGTGTTCCTGTCAATGCGGCGAACAGCATCGGCAAGTCATTGCGTGAGAAACTGAGTGATATGGGTTTTGTATCATTGACTAGGCTTGGCTGGTGGTACTGCCCTTACGATATCGCGGATATCTTATTGCTCAAAGCGTCAGAACGACCCGGATGGTTTGAGTGCCTGGAACGCATCGCCAAGAATCATACACCCTACATGCCGGACGAATTCGGTTACCAGGAAAAAATACGTTTACTGCGGCTATATTTTTATTCCAAAAAGGAACAGGAGTTTCTGCTGGAATATGAACGAATCTGGCGAACCAATCCAGCGCATTGCATGCAATTTATTCAGCAGTTTTTTGACTATGGTTTTAATCAACCGTGGTTTGAGACACTGCCCGAAACATTTAGACTGCAACTGTTGATCGATTACTTCTCTGCCCGACTTTTATCCATTGAAAATGACAGAGTTTTATATCAACTACTGAAAAAAACCTTTTTTGCTTGTAAACAGCGGGATAAACGTATTGTTGCTCTTTTTGCCAAAATCAGTCTGCAGCGCGGCGATCTGGAAGACATCGGGAAGTTGCTGGGTGATAAAAACGACGACGCGCTGACTGAAGCACTACTGGGCGCGCTATATTTTGTGCAGGATCAGAATGACGCCGCGATTGAACACTTCCAATCAGCGCTGACAGGCTTCAAAAAAGAGACAGGTAAACGCAATGTCAGCTTGGACGGCTATTTGGGCTATTTTTATCAGCTGGCTTTATTTCGCAGTCAGACAAGAGAACATCTGGATCTGCTGCGCAAGCAGTTGCAGTTGACGATAAAGCATCAAGGCGAAGCATCCGGTTTTATCAGGTTGGCGAACAGATTGCTTTATGTGCTTGATATTTATCAAGGTAAAAAACAATTTGATTTGCCGGATAAGGCCATTCTCTTTGTTATGGATATGGATAGTCCTTATCTTCTCCTGTTTCAGATGCTGATGCTTTACTGGCTGGATAAAGCTGCCAGTCTGGAAAGTCAGTATGCCAAAGTCATCGACAGACTCAAAACGTATTGCCAATTAGCGGAACGGAATGATTATTTCTGGTATGCGGCGGTAAGTTCAAATCTACTTGACCGGCTCCATGCCGCCGACCCTGAAACAGTAGTGATCGTGCAAAAATATAAAAATTCAACATTCAACGCGATGATTGATCTGATTCCACGCGTCGAGGACTGGAAGCGCGCATTGAATGCTTTGACGTCACTCGGTGAGCAGAAAACGTTTGGCAGCGATGCAGTACCCGCGTCACACAAACAAACGCGCATGATTTGGATCATAGATTTCGATGATGATGGTCATATAAACCTGCATCCCAGAATGCAGCGTCTGAATAGTAATGGTGGATGGAGTAGGGGACGTCCAGTAGCGGTCAAGCGGTTACGCCAGGAAATCGATAACTTTGATTATCTGACCGAACAGGACAAACGGATCTGCAATCATATCGAAGTTGAATATGAGAATGACTACTACAGCTATTATCGCCGCGAAATCTTTGTACTGAGGGAACGCGCCGTGGTCGAGGCTGCGGGACATCCCAATGTGTACTGGAATTCGGAAGGCGGGATTGACAGGCCGGTACGCATAGCAATAGCGGAATTACAGCTTGCTGTGATTGAACAAAACAATAATCTGCTCATTCAACTTGTTCCTTATCTACAGTCGAGCCGCCAGTATGTATTTGAAAGAACAGCAGCGGATGACTTGCTGGTTTACAAGATCGACCCACAGCATCGTGAAGTGGCGGCGATTCTTGGTAGAACCGGTCTCAAGGTGCCCAAGCAGGCCAGGCAACAAGTTATCGAAGCAATCTCCGGCATTGCTTCGATGTTGACAATACAGTCTGAAATCGGCGCTCAGTCTGTGCATGCCGAAACAGTCGAAGCCGATGGTCGCTTGCAGATTCATTTGCAGCCGTTGGGAAGCGGTCTTCAGGTCGAGATCTTTGTGCAACCATTTGCCGGCGGCGGTCCGGTTTATAAGCCCGGTAAAGGCGGAGCGACCGTGCTGGCGGAAATTGATGGCGTGCGTTTTCAGACCATTCGCAATCTTGATCAGGAACAGGCATTTTTTGATCAGGTGATCGATAGTTGTCCCGGCCTGTATGATACGGCAACTGCGAAATGGCTGCTGGACGATGCGGAAACGGCGCTGGAAGTTTTACTGCAGCTGCAGCAATTGGGTGATTTTGCTGTGTTGAAGTGGCCGCAAGGCCAATCAATCAGAATCAGCCGCGAAACCGGTTTGTCGCAAGCGCATTTTTCAGTGCGCAAAAACAATGACTGGTTCACGCTGTCGGGTGATGTTCGGATTGACGAGGTGCATGTTATTGAACTTCAAAACCTGATGACATTACTATCCGCATCCAGTGGACGGTTTATCAAACTTGACGACGGACAGTTCATTGTTTTGACCAATGAACTGCGTCAACGGCTGGATGATCTGGCTGGATTGGGCAGCAGGAGCGGTAATGAGCTGGCGTTTCATCCGCTGGCCTCATGGACGCTGCACGATCTTACCGAAGGTATGAACATCCATGCCACCAGACAATGGCGCGAGCAGCTTAAAAAACTGGCCGAAACGGATGATCTGCACCCACAGTTGCCATCGACCTTCCAGGGAGAATTGCGCGACTATCAATTAGAAGGTTATCAGTGGTTATCCCGGCTGGCGTATCTGGGCGCCGGCGCATGCCTGGCCGACGACATGGGACTGGGTAAAACAATCCAGTCGCTGGCATTGATTCTGTCGCGCGCCGCTGATGGACCGACCCTTATCTTGGCACCGACTTCGGTTTGTAATAATTGGCTCGAAGAAGCGCAGCGATTCGCGCCGACTTTGAATGTCTGTTATTTTGGCAGCGGCGACCGGCAAAAAATACTGGATGACGCAGGGGCTTTTGACCTTATCATTTGCAGTTACGGACTGCTGCAAACCGAAGCCGAGCGGTTGAAACAAAAGTATTGGCATACCATTGTCGCCGACGAAGCACAAGCGATTAAAAACCCGGCGACACAACGGTCAAAAGCAGCGATGGCGTTGAAAGGCGGTTTTAAAATGATCACTACCGGTACGCCGATTGAAAATCATCTGGGAGAATTGTGGAATGTGTTTCATTTCATTAATCCCGGATTATTGGGTTCACTCAATGAATTCAACGCACGCTATGCACTGGATATTGAAAACAAACGCGATTCTGGTGTGCAGCGTCGTTTGAAAAGATTATTGCAGCCTTTTATTCTTCGCCGGCTGAAGCGAGACGTGCTTACAGAGCTTCCCGCACGCACCGAAGTCACTTTGCATATCGAGTTGAGTGAAAAAGAACGTCACTTTTATGAAGCACTGCGCCGGAATGCGCTGCAATCCATTGAAGCGTTGCAAAAACAGATTCACTCGGGCGGTCAGCAGCACTTGCAGGTGCTGGCGGAAATCACCCGGTTGCGCCGCGCATGCTGCAATCCACGACTGATATCCCCGGAAATAGAGATCAGCAGCGCAAAATTGCAGGCTTTTGAAGAGCTTGTTGATGAGTTGATCGATAATCATCATAAAGCGCTGGTATTTAGTCAGTTTGTCGCACATCTGGCTATTGTCAGGGAGTTACTGGACAACAAAGGTATCGCATATCAATATCTGGATGGCACGACCAGTCTGCCTAAACGCAGGAAAGCCGTGAATGCATTCCAATCTGGCCGGGGGGATTTATTTTTGATCAGTTTGAAAGCGGGGGGCGCTGGTCTGAATCTTACCGCAGCGGATTATGTGGTGCATATGGATCCCTGGTGGAACCCGGCAGTCGAAAACCAGGCATCCGATCGTGTACATCGCATGGGACAGAAGCGGCCGGTCACTATTTATCGCTTGATCGCCAAAGATACCATTGAAGACAAGATCGTCGCACTGCACAAACATAAACGTGATCTGGCCGACAGTCTTCTGGCGGATGGCGACGTCAGCGGTAAAATGTCAATCAGGGATATGCTGGAGTTACTTGGGACGCCTGACGCGTAGCCTGAAATCAATTGAGTAAAATCGTTTATTCGGTGCGCAAGGCTTCGACCGGATTGAGCCGAGCGGCGCGCATCGCAGGTAATACGCCCGCCGCCAGTCCAATAACCATGGATAATGTCAGCGCGCCAAGAACATAGTTCCAAGGGATATACACTGGAAGATTAGTGATGAAAATTTTCAGCAACCATGCAATGCCGGCGCCAACTGTCAAACCGGTCAGGCCGCCCAGCGTTGACAGTACGGTGGATTCGATCAGAAATAAAGTGCGAATGCGTCCCCGTGTTGCGCCCAGCGCGGTGAGCAGGCCGATTTCAGCAATACGTTCCGCAACTGCAATATGCATCAGTGTTACCATGCCGACGGCACCGACCAGTAATGAAATGCCACCCAATGCAGCCACGGCGAATTTCAATACATTGAGCACTGTCGATAGCGTGCTGAGCAATTGCTGTTGCGGCTTGACGGTAAAATCTTCGCGGCCGTGACGCGCGATCAGAATATTCTTGATATCTTCAACGACGGTATCGACCGGTGCTTCGGGTCTGTAAGAAACATTGATTTCCATGACCCCTTCGCGGTTGAAAACTTCCAAGGCGCGAGTTGTCGGAATGAAAACGGTATCATCCAGATCAAAACCCAGCACATGCCCTTTCGATGCCATGACGCCGATAACGCGGAAACGTGAGCCGCCGACCTGTATGATTTCCCCCAGCGGATTCTTGCCGCCAAAGAGTTCGTTGTGCACTTTTGCGCCCAGAACAGCATAAGCGCGCGGATTGCGTGGATCGTCAGCCGGCAGGAAGCGGCCGATTTCCACTTGCATATTAAATGCGCGCGAGAAATCAGGGCCTTGTCCGTACACTGTGACACGTCTGCTCAATCCCCTGGCGCGTATTTCTGCGTTGCCGATTACGCTGGCATTGGTGAATTGCGTATAACGCGAGTGCTGCATGGCAAGCGCATCATCAATGGTCAGAATCCGTGCGCTGCCAATCGCACCCAGCGATCCGCCGTGTGTCGTTATTTTACCCGGTGTTATGGTAATGATATTCGTGCCGAATTGCGTAAATTCCGACAGTACGAAGCGTTGTATACCGTCTCCAATGGCGGTCAATAGAATAACGGCGGCAATGCCGACTGCGATGCCTGATGCCGATAAAACCGTACGCAGCCGATGCGCATTCAGAGAACGAAAAGCAAAATAGAATGTATCAACGGTTTTCATTTTTGCGTATGCATGGCTTCATTTTCTGCTTAATGCTAATACGGCATCCAGGCGTGCAGCTCGGTTTGCAGGAATTACGCATGCCAGTATGCCGGTTGCCAGAGCAACCAGAATGCTGGCCAGTATTGCCCATGCGGGCGCCCATGCCGGTAGCTGCGGAAAAGTCAGGCGCAACATGAGACTACCGGTCTGACCAAGAAAAAAACCGGTTACCGCGCCGGCAAATGACAAGCACAGTGCTTCAGTGAAAAACATTAGACGAATGTCTTCTGCGCGTGCGCCAATTGCTTTTAACAGTCCGATCTCGCTTGTGCGTTGGGTTACGGCAACCAGCATGACATTCATGATCAAAATACCCGCGACAATCAGACTGATTGCGGCGATGCCTGCGACTGCCAGCGTCAGTGCGTGCAGAATACGATCAAACGTTGAAAGTATCGCGTCTTGGGTGATGACAGTAACATCTTCTTCGCCATCATGACTTTGCTTCAACATTTCCAGAATGGCCTGCTTTGCCGATTCGATCTCATTGTGGCTGGCGGCTTCGATCAAAATACGAAACAATGATGTTGTGTTAAATAGCGATTGTGCCTGTTCAACAGGAATAATCACGATCTCATCAGAATTGAATCCCATGGATTCACCCTGTGGCGACAGTACGCCGGTGACTCGAAACCGGTTTCCACCCAGACGGACGCGTTGACCGATGGCTTGTTGCTGTGGAAAAAATTCCTGTGCCAGTTTGGCGCCAAGCACAATCTGTGCACTGCTTCCGGAGCCGTGCGACAGAAAGCTGCCCTGCGCCAGTTCCATATGACGGATCGGTATCAGATTGGCGTTGCTGCCCAGCACGGTAACTTCCCGAAGCCGGTTTGCGGCGGACAATTCCGCTTCGCCGACATTGAGCGGCGCATAGCGTTTGACCTGCGGCAATCGTCCCAGCAATTCGGCGTCCTTCAGTGTCAAATCACGTGGTGTCTGCCCTAGGACGGCACCTGGAAAAGCGCCCGATGTTTCCGCGCGACCCGGAAGAACTACCAGCAGGTTAGTGCCGATTGATGAAAACTGATTGACGATGTAATTGCGCGCGCCATCACCGAGTGCGGTGAGCACGATAACCGCGGCAACGCCCAAGGCCATGGCAAGAATGATCAGCAGTGAGCGTAGTCGATAACTGAAAATGGTTTTGATGGATAACTGGAACGTATCAACCAGCGTCATTTGTGGTCTTTGTCAATGACTGAAATGCGGTTTTCACCTTATCCAGAATTTCATGTTCTGGAATCTAACAGATTGTTAGTGTTTTGCCTGTATTCTAGGATGCTTTTGCAGAATTCGCATGAATGCGGTCTTGATTTAGAAAATATCGAGTTTTTCTGTTGAAAAAACTATGCATTGCAATTGTGAACAACAACTAGTTTATCAGTGGCGGAGAGAGAGGGATTCGAACCCTCGATAAGCGTTTTGCGCCTATACTCCCTTAGCAGGGGAGCGCCTTCGACCACTCGGCCATCTCTCCGTGGTATTAATCAGACTCCGGTCTTGCTCGTGATTTTAATCCGCCTAATCCCGAACTCTTTCTAAAAAACAGGTATTGTATAGAATTTACAGTGCTTGTTCCAGATCAAATGCTTTATGCAGAACACGAACGGCCAGTTCCATGTATTTTTCATCTACAACAACAGATACTTTTATTTCAGAAGTAGCGATCATCTGAATATTGATGCCTTCCTCGGCTAAAACACGAAACATTTTACTGGCAATGCCGGCATGTGAACGCATACCGACACCAACGACAGAGACCTTGGCTATTCTATCACCGCCAATGACATCACGTGCGCCGATATGCGGTTGGATTTTTTCGCGGATGATATTCATCGTCTTCTTAAAGTCGTTGCGATGAACAGTAAAAGAGAAATCAGTCAGGTCCTCGTGACTGACATTCTGGATAATCATATCCACGTCAATATTGGCATCAGCCACCGGCCCTAGAATCTGATAGGCAATACCGGGATGGTCGGGTACGCCCAATACTGTAATTTTGGCCTCGTCTCTGTTAAATGCGATGCCCGAAATGACAGGTTGCTCCATATTTCCATCTTCCTCAAATGTAATCAGGGTACCTTCGCCTTGTTCTTCAAAGCTGGATAAAACGCGCAATTTTACTCTGTATTTTCCTGCGAATTCGACAGATCTAATCTGCAGGACTTTTGAGCCCAGGCTTGCCATTTCGAGCATTTCTTCGAAGGTAATGCTGGTCAAACGCCTGGCTTCCGGGACTACACGTGGATCAGTTGTATAAATGCCGTCAACATCGGTATAAATCTGACATTCATCTGCTTTAAGTGCTGCAGCCAGGGCAACGCCGGTAGTATCAGAACCACCACGCCCAAGAGTGGTAATATTTCCTCTTTCATCAACGCCCTGAAATCCGGCGACGATGACAACGTGCCCGTTATCGAGATCCGCACGAATTTTGTCAGCTTCGATGTCCAGTATCCGTGCTTTGGTAAATGCACTGTCAGTTAGTAATCTGACCTGAGCTCCGGTATAACTTCTTGCCTTGACATTAAGCTCCTTTAATGCCATTGCCAGCAGTGCTATCGAAACCTGTTCACCTGTTGAAACCATGACATCCAGTTCGCGTGGATCAGGATTTTCCTGTACCTCATGCGCCAAGGCAATCAATCGATTCGTTTCACCACTCATAGCTGAAACAACGACTATGACCTGGTGTCCTTGGTTATGAAATCTGGCAACCCTTCGAGCGACATTTTTGATGCGCTCGGTACTCCCAACAGAAGTACCGCCATATTTTTGAACGTAAAAGGCCACTGCTTATTGACTCATTCCTGTAGCGAATGATCTCCCGATATAAATCAAACCCGCGATTCTACACCTTTTCAACACGGAACACTAATTCGTAATTAACGATAGGTAAGCCCCCGGCTCAGCCGGGGGACTCCGCAAGGTTTGACCGTTACGGCAATCGCAGTAATGTTCTCGTCCCAACCACGAGACGAGGAGTCAAAGATGAAGGAGTACCAAAGTTTGAGTCATACACGCTGGGATTGTAAATATCATGTGGTATTCATTCCTAAGCGTAGAAAGAAATTGATATTTGGT
>JADZAR010000085.1 GCA_020852475.1 Nitrosomonas sp. | reverse complement strand
TCAGATCGCGCCGTTCATTGCGTTGCTCGGCACGGTTGCGGCGCTTGGCGCACTGGCGGTCAGTTCCGAGCTGACTGCGATGCGTACGGCAGGCTTTTCGCCATTGCAGATCAGTCTTGCGCCGGTGGCTGTCGGTGTCATGCTGATCGTGTTCATTGCTGTGCTCGAACAGTTTTTTGCGCCGCAGCTTCAGCAAAAAGCCATTTCAAACCGGGCGGTGGCATTGAACCAGACGGCCGAGCTGGGACAGGGGCTGGGTATCTGGACGCGCAATGAACAGAATATACTGCGTATCGGTTATATGTTGCATGCGAAGGAAGCCGCGGACATCGAAATTCTGCGTCTTGATGCGTCAGGTTTTCTGCAGGCGCATGTGCAGGCGGAATTTGCCGATGTCCGCAGCAACGAACCCTGGATACTGCGCAATGTGGTGATCCGTCAATTTTCCAAAAATGACATCAGAATCACCCGTTTCAATAAACTGAGCTGGGATTCGTTTCTCGATCCGGAAGATATCGCCACGCTGACCAAACCGCCGGAGAGTCTTTCGCCGTATGAATTGGTGCGTCATGTTGATTTTCTGCGCAATACGGGTCAGGATGCTGATTCCTATGCGCTTGCCCTATGGCGTAAAGCGGGTAGCGGTTTATTAACCATTGCCATGTTGATGCTGTCGATTCCGTTTGTCTTCGGCTCGATCCGCACTGGCCTCGGCAACAAGCTGGTGCTGGCGGCATTGATCGGCGTCGCTGTTTATCTGCTCGACCAGATTCTCGCCAATGCAGGTTTGTTGTTACGTCTGGATCCGGCATTTGTCGCACTTGCGCCGAGTGTGATGCTCATTGCGCTGGCCGTTTTCTGGTTGAGAAGAATTTTTTAAACCTTCCAATATTGTAGTAGCATGTAGTCAACATCAGGGATGCCTGATGCGCATTATTCCCGAAATCAGCAATAGAA
Source organism: Nitrosomonas sp. (assembly GCA_020852475.1). Lineage (GTDB taxonomy): Bacteria > Pseudomonadota > Gammaproteobacteria > Burkholderiales > Nitrosomonadaceae > Nitrosomonas. Next base: position 2,177 of record JADZAR010000085.1, on the reverse strand, counting down.
TTCCAGTCAATGGATGACACATGTTAAAACCGACCTATATTTATCTTACCGGTAAAAGCGAAATCAAAATCTGGGGGTTGAGCGGGCGCGAACGTTTGCAGCGCATGATCAAGCCCATTGAAAACGCCCGACTGACCGAAAAAATAGAAACGCTGCCTGAGAATGCGTCTTTATTGATTCTGAATGCGGATTATTTATTCGACGCCCGCGTGTTGAACGCCTTGCTGTCGATCAAAAATCCAATGGCGCTCTATAGCCATGACAAGCGACTGGTCGCCATGCGGATCTTGCGCGAACAGGGTGCGCGTTATCTGCAACTGTTTGAGAAACAGAATAAAGACAACATTCTGGTTTCAGCATTGCCGGGTTATGCGCTCGATGATTTAAAAATCGACATTCAACAGAATTTGAAAAAAAAGGATCCGCCTTATATTCTGCCAATTAACGAACGCAATCATAAATTACTGGAAAAGGAATTGTTTGCGGGCTCATATAAAGGCGTTACCGATCTGGTGACCAAATGGGTCTGGCCGCTGCCGGCTTACTGGTGCACGCATCTCTGCGTGCGTTATGGCTGGAAGCCCAATCATGTCACCTGGCTCAGCGTAGTGTTTGCCATTCTGGCAGGCATTGCTTTCTGGTATGGTTTTTTTGCTGCCGGATTGGTCATGGGCTGGTTCATGACTTTTCTGGATACCGTGGACGGTAAACTGGCCCGGGTGACGGTCACTTCCAGCCGTTTTGGTGACGTGCTTGATCATGGGCTTGATATTATCCATCCGCCGCTCTGGTATCTGGCCTGGGGTTTTGGTCTGGCAGGGACGTTGACGCCTGTCGGCAATCTGGAACTGCTGATGTGGCTGATGCTGTTTGGTTATATCGGCGGGCGTTTGTGTGAGGGGGCATTCCAGTTCGGGCTGGCAAAATTTGACATGTTTATCTGGCGGAGATTTGATTCGTTCAACCGCCTGATTACCGCGCGGCGCAATCCCAACCTGATTTTGCTGACGTATGGCTGGTACATCGGGCGGCCGGATCTTGGGCTGTTGCTGGTCGTTGCCTGGCATCTGATTTCGACCGCGATATTGTTTGGCCGTCTTCTCGCCGGCTGGCGGGTGTCGCGGAAGGAAGGACGCTTGCGTTCATGGCTGCAGGATATCGATCCGGCGCGTGACCGTGATCTGCTTGCAGTAAAACTGTTCACCCGCGCACCGGTTGATCCGGGAAGAGTCTAATATGCCGTATAGCACCGCAAGGTTGCGTGATTGATGACCATTTTATCAATAGTGTGTCAACGCATATGGAACGGCTGAAATCCGGTTCTGCCCGGATCGGCCTATTGCTGAATCCGATGAGCGGTCAGTTGAAGAAACGCAGGGCGGCTATTCTCAAAGCGGCGGAACAGGTCCCCAACGGGATCATCCGTCAGGCCAGCGACGCGGCGGGGTTTATCACGGCGACAAATCACTTGCTTGAATCCGGTATCGATTTGCTGGTGATTATCGCCGGGGACGGGACATCGCATGCGGTGCTCGGTCACCTGTTTGCGACCGTGCCGGAAGCGAACTGGCCGGCGCTGATGATCGTGCCGGGCGGTACGACGAACATGACGCCGCTCGATCTGGGCATGCGTGGCAAGCCGGAAGAAATTCTGCGCCGGCTGGCGTGCTATCTGCAAGGCGCCGCTGAACCGGTTCCCGGGCTGGTTCAGCGGCCGGTGTTGCGTATCGAGCAAAACGGACAGCCTACGGTTTATGGCATGTTTTTTGCCGCCGGACTGGTCGCGCGCGGCGTCAAATTTTCACGCAGCAACGTTAAGCAGGTCGGCATTACCGGCGGTGTTTTTACTTTTCTGATTATGATGCGTTCACTGGCCGGAATGATTCTGGGCGGCAATCATGGCAAATGGGCTCCGGTGACGATGACCATAACGCGTGAAAATGGCGAACAGTCACAGGGTGCGTATCTTTTTGCATTGGTCAGCGCGCTGGACTGCCTGTTGCTGAATTTGCGTCCGTACTGGGGAAAGGAAGCGGCGCCGCTGCACATTACCTGGGTTGATCAACAGCGCAAAAAGCTGTGGCGCGCCCTATGGCCGCTGGTAACCGGTCGTGGTCATGTGCTCAAGGCACAGGATGGCTATCACAGTCATAACGCCCGCATGCTGGCGCTGCAAT
>JADZAR010000084.1 GCA_020852475.1 Nitrosomonas sp. | reverse complement strand
TTCTGATGGTTATTGCTTTCCTGATATTTATTTACAATATCACCATGACCGTACTGAAAGGCCGTAAAACGGTGGTATCCATAGTACTGTTGCTGGGCTTATGGGGTGCAGCGATTTTCTTCATGTTCGCGTTCTACAATCCTGATAACCTGGCTGTCGACAAGCTGTACTGGTGGTGGGTGGTGCATGTGTGGGTGGAAGGTGTATGGGAACTCATCATGGCGGCGATGCTCGCATTCCTGCTGATTAAGTTGACTGGTGTCGATCGTGAAGTCATTGAAAAGTGGCTGTATGTCATCGTTGGATTTTCCTTGTTCAGCGGTTTACTTGGCACCGGCCATCACTATTACTGGATTGGCGCACCGGAATACTGGCATTGGATCGGTATTATTTTCTCTTTCCTGGAAGTTGTACCGTTTTTCGCCATGATGTTGTGGGCTTTTTATCTGGTCAAAAAGAGCGGTCGGAATCATCCCAATAAAGCTGCCATTCTCTGGAGTCTGGGTTGTCCGGTTATGGCGTTTATTGGCGCAGGATTACTCGGATTGATGCATAGTTTTCCATCGATCAATTTCTATACGCATGGCACGCAGCTGACAGCCGCGCATGGGCATTTGGCTTTTTACGGCGCCTATGTGATGCTCAATCTGGCGTTTTTCACTTATGCGCTGCCCGCATTGCGCAAGGTGCAACCTTTCAATCAAACGCTGAATATATGGAGTTTCTGGCTGATGAACGCGGCCATGATCGGTATTACGTTTGCACTGGTGTTTGCCGGTGTCCTGCAAACGCACCTGCAACGGGTGCTGAATATGGGTTACATGCAGGTACAGTCGCAAATTGAGTTGTTCTATTGGTTGCGTCTGGGGGCCGGGGTGTTTTTTATCATCGGCGCGCTGATGTTTATTTATTCGGCATTGGGACCGGTGCGTGAGCAGACTGTGGCGACAAAGCATGCGCACTGATCGCGATGATCGATAACAATACCAATCAGACGAAACCCGGTATGACACCTGACCGGACGGATACGGAATGTATTCCATTTTACCGTCCGTCAGGCAATGAATGCGCATTGTTTGAAGCGGCTTACCGCAAAGGTTTGCCGTTGCTGATTAAAGGGCCGACCGGCTGCGGCAAAACCCGGTTTGTCATGCATATGGCCGCGCGTCTGAACAGGCCGCTGCACACGGTTTCCTGTCATGACGATCTGACTGCAGCGGATTTAACCGGACGCTATCTATTGCAGGGCGGTGAAACACGATGGGTGGATGGCCCATTGACACGCGCTGTGCGCGAGGGAGGCATCTGCTATCTTGATGAAGTTGTCGAGGCGCGCAAGGATGTAACAGTCGTGCTGCATCCATTGACGGATGACCGCAGAATTTTACCGTTGGAGCGTACCGGAGAGCTGTTGCGGGCACCGCAGTCATTCATGCTGGTAGCGTCTTATAATCCCGGGTATCAGAATATTCTGAAATCCCTGAAACCCAGCACGCGCCAGCGCTTTGTTTCCATCAGTTTCGATTTCCCGCCGCCCGGAATTGAAGCCCAGATTATTGCCGCCGAAAGTGGCTTACCTGAATCCCAATGTGCTCCTTTGGTCAATCTGGCGCAACGATTGCGTGCGTTAAAGGACGTTGATCTGGAAGAAGTAGTGTCAACGCGCCTGCTGATTTATTGCGCCATGTTGATGAAGCATGGCATTGATCCCCATCAGGCGGCAGATGCCGCGCTGGTGGAGCCTTTGTGTGATGATCCGGACGTCATGCAGGGGTTACGTGAGCTGATTCATGCGGCTTTCGGTTGACAATGAAATGGCTTGAACTCACTGAACTGGAAGAGCAGACCGGCCGTATATGGCACCGAATGGTCGGCAAATCAGCCAGCTACCGGTTTTACCCGGAAGCAGCCGTATCGCTGGATGAATTGCGTGTTGCGCTCGGCGTGTTTTTTCGCGGATTGGGTGGCGCACCCGGCGTAGGTATCATCGCGGGAACGCCACAGTCGTCGGAACATCGACTGACATTGCGTCAGCGGCTTGGCTTAATGCACGAATCGCTCGCTCGGATTGAATGTACTGCGGAACGCATGCTTCTGCCTGAAACGTTAGGGTACTTTCCGGATAGCCGTCTTAATCGGCAGCACTATTTCTGGCTCGCCGCATTTTTCGCCACGGCGCATGATCTCAATTGTCCATTGCAAACCGAATACACCGATCCCCTGCAAGCTGATCTGGCATTTTTACACCGGGCCTACTGGACGAGTGTTAATGTCTGTCAGCGCTACCCGGGTTTGGCGCCTGCTTACCGCAATCTCGGCGCCGCCATTCGGGATCAGCGACCGCAGCGCGTGCTTACGCCCGAGGAACAGGCTATCGAGGCTGTGATTCAGGCATTGCTGTGCAATCAAACCTGCGCAGATGTTCTCGGCAGTGATTTTCTGCGCGCCATTCGACACCATGTACCCGAATTTTCGCGCTGGCAGGCCACCCGGCATTACCGTACTTTTCTACCGGTGCCTTTATGGGGCGCGATCCATACTTTTGTGAAACCGGAGCATGCCAGACCGGATGCGCTCGATGATGGAATCGGTTCTGGCGAGGAAACCGATGAGAGACAGCACCAGAAGAAAAGCCGACGGGAGAAACAGGATCAAAGCATGCGTGAGGATCCGTTACTGTTAAACCGTTTCGAGAAATTGATGAGTTGGTCGGAAATGGTGAACGTCAATCGCGCCGTGCAGGACGATGATGCGGACGCAGCCAGGGAGGCCGCGAAAGCGCTTGAGGAAATCACGCTCAGTCCCCATGCGCAACGCGCCGCAACACGGCTGAAGTTTGATTTGGATTTATCACCGGACGATGTCAATCCGGCGGTGTTAATTTCCGAGCTGGCTTATCCGGAATGGGATTTCAGGCGCAAGCAGTATCATGACCGGCAATGCCGGATTATTTTTCAACGCGCCACGGAAGGTGTTGAACACTGGGAACCTGATCTTCAGGCCAGAAAACGTTTTCGTAAAATCCGCCGTCAATTCGAGGCGCTGCGGCCAAAGCGGGAAATACTTCGATATCAGCTGGATGGCGCTGAACTCGATATGGATGCGTTGGTGCGCGCGCAGTGTGACATGTCCGCGAATGGCAGCGGTTCGGACCGGATATATCTCGATGCGCGGCAACATGCGCGTGATTTGAGCGTTGCCATTTTAATGGATGTTTCCTTGTCGACCGACAGCTGGATAGGCGGGCGGCGTATTCTTGACATCGAAAAAGAAGCGCTGATCACGCTCGCGACAGGACTGGCTACATGCCGGGATACATTTGCTGTTTACACATTTACTTCGCGCAAACGCGATTATGTCCGCGTAACGCGCGTCAAGGATTTTAATGAATCGTTTAACGCCCGGATATTACGACGTATCACGGCATTGCAGCCCGGGTACTACACTCGCATGGGCGCGGCATTGCGTCATACGCAACATCTTCTGAGCCAGCGCTCCGAACGCCATCGACTGATTCTGCTGCTGACCGATGGCAAGCCGAACGATCTGGATTATTACGAAGGCCGCTATGGTGTCGAAGATACCCGGCAAGCCATTATCGAGGCCCGGCGCAGCGGTTTATCGGTATTTGGAATCACAATAGACCACAAGGCGCGCGATTACTTTCCCTACCTGTTTGGCCGCAGCGGCTATGCAATCGTGGCCCGGCCGGATCGCCTTTCTCACTTGCTGCCGGTGATTTATCAGCAATTGATCGACAGCTGATTTTCTGTTGCCGGACCCCGTTAAGGGTATTCTCGATAATTAACGATAGGTAAATCTCCGGCTCTGCCGGGGGACTCCCCAAGGTTTGACCGTTACGGCAATCGCAGTAACGTTCTCGTCCCAACCACGAGACGAGGAGTCAAAGATGAAGGAGTACCAAAGTTTGAGTCATACACGCTGGGATTGTAAATATCGAGACCTTTGCACGGTGTCATGAGCGGTGCGGGAATAAGGCAAAAAATTTGCGAAAAAGCGGAGTTTACGCGGAGTAAATGAGCATTTTTTGCGAATTTTTAACGCAATTATCGTGCCGCGCAGTAGCCGTGCAAAGGTCTCATATCATGTGGTATTCATTCCTAAGCGTAGAAAGAAATTGATATTTGGTAAGTTGAGGAAGCATATTGGTGAAGTACTACATGACCTTGCCAATCAGAAGGAAAGTAAGATTCTGGAAGGCCATGTAATGCAGGATCACATACACATGTGTATCGGTATACCGCCGAAGTATTCAGTATCGCAGGTTGTTGGTTTCATAAAAGGCAAAAGTGCGATAGCAATAGCGCGACACTTTGGCAGGAAGTAAGCATCCAACCCTTCCACCTTAATATGGTTGCTGAATTTCATTATTCTGCCTGAGTATTTTTCAGGAGGATAATTGATGAAATTACAGCAGCATCAACAAAAGCATATAGAAGCCTGGCAATCAAGCGGCCTGAGCCAGGCTGTTTATTGCCGTGAGCAAAGATTGAATGCGAAGACATTTGGCAACTGGTTGCGGGCTTATCGCAGTGGTTGTGCGGTTAGTCAGCTGGCCACACTGGTGCCGGTGAGAAGTGGAAAGGGTTCCGCATTGGATCTTGGGTGATTTAAGAATCTAGCATAATCAAGAGAGCAGCGTCAAAAATGTTCGATTCACAGAAAGCAGTATTGATCTGTTATTCAGAATGTTCAGGAAGTACTTCATCCAGCCAAGATTGCACTTGCGCCATTTGGTGTTGAGCACCTATTTCGGTAAATAGGGCCAGAGATTTTTTCCAGTTCTCGACCGCTGCATCAAGGTCGCCGCGGATCTGGAACACGTTCCCGATGTTGCTATAGGTAATGGCCATACGCTCCTTGTTGCCGAGTTCTGTATCTATGGTCAATGCCTTTTGATAATGTTCGACGGCACTATCTAGTTCCCCGCGCGCCTGATATATATTCCCGAGGTTGCCATAACTAGCGGCGATGCCTCCTTTACGGCCGAGTTCTGTATCTATAGTCAATGCCATCTGATGATATTCGGCAGCCGCATCGAGTTCACCGCGCCTCTCATGTACAATTCCGAGGCTATTGTAGGCATTAGCCATGCCTACCTTATGGCCGAGCTCTGTATCTATGGTCAATGCATTTTGATAATATTCGACGGACGTATCGAGTTCATCCCGCATCTCATGCACAATTCCGAGACTGACATAGTCGCGAGCTATGCCCTCCTTGCAACCGAGAGCTTTGTTCAGTTCTAATGCCTTTTCATGGCATTTATGGGCCGAATCAAGGTCGCCTCGCATCCGATGTACGTTTCCAAGGTTGCCGTAAGTTATGGCCAACCCCTCCTTGTGGCCGAGCTCTATATCTATGGCCAATGCTTTTTGATAATTTTCGACGGCCGCATCGAATTCGCCGCGCGTCCGGTATACTCTCCCTAGATTACCGTAGCTACTGGCTATGCCCTCCTTGTGACCGAGTTCTTTATGGATGCTTAATGCCTTTTGAAAATAGTCGACCGCCGTATCGAGTTCGCCACGAGTCCTGTGTACATTCCCGAGGTTGCCGTAGGTGCAGGCGATGCCTACCTTGCGACCGAGCGCTTGACTCAGTTTTAATGCCTTTTGATAATATTCTATGGCCATATTCAATTCACCACGTGTCTGGCACACGATCCCGAGATTGCCGTAAGCTACAGCCTGGTTAACTTGATCGAAATGAGAAAGTTCTAGAACGGTCATGTAGGCTTTTTCTGCATCTTCTAGTTTTCCCACCCTTCTGTACAAATGCCCAAGCTGATTCCAGCCGTCCGGATTATCAGGGTCAAGCTCGGTGCTTCGTTTGTAGACATTAAGTGCTTTTTGCGTATCATGCAAAAATGCCAATGAACCTAAATGACGAAGAGCTTCGGCCTCTTCAATATTGGCCTGCTTACCTTTGCGTCTTGCCTGTGCAGCTACGTCAACGAAGATTGCTTCTGCTTTTTCTGTTTTACCTTGAACCAATAAGTCCAACGCTTGTTGAATATCAAATTGACTGGCGTTTTGTTTGGTCAGTGCCTGGATGGTTTCTTGTAGCGATTTAATGGTTTGCGCATCCTTTTCACCAAGTTCCGCTGCAAGTTCCATAGCCATTTTCCTGGCATCATCGACACTTAGGCCTTGGTAATTATATGTATTGCCAAAGTTCTGCGTTACTTCTGCATTGTCTTTTGCATGAACTGGTGCAATAACTTGATTATCCTGTGTTGTGTAAGTGGTGGTTTGAGTTCTTGATAAGTTGGACTCTTTTTTGCGCCTTTTTCTCCAAATGTTAACCGGTATTACCAAACCCAAAATTGCAGCAATAGCTCCCAATGAGGTCAGAAAAGGGTTTTGTTGATTCAACCAGTCATATATTTGGGCATAATCCATTGCTAGAATCGCGATTGAATTGTTTTATTGACTTTGATGATATCGTAATAGGTTAAATATGAATAGCGCTGTCGCTCAATTTAACGCCTGTTTAACGCAGGTATCGAGACAGCACCCTTATCACATACCAGTTCATGCAATCAATCGCTTAAAACCCCGCTTTTCGCGCGGTGTCTTTCAGATCATTTGGCATGGTCTTAATTTTATCGCTGAGCATCTTTTCCAGATGCTCACTCCTTTCACCCGGTGGATAGTTAAACACCGGATCGACGCCGAGCGGCACACGCTGAATTTCCCCGGTGCGTTTGTTGGTGTAGCTGTACTGGCTGATTTTCGGCGATTCGCCAACTTTCAGCGCGGTAGGATGCGGTGAGGCACTAACCGCATCCTACCGAACTTCTTGTAACCGGTTTTTAACCCACGTGTAACTGCGTGTGCCGCCATCCTTGCGATACCAAGTATGAAAATATGACTGGCATTCCAGCCTGAAGTGTCTCCTGTAGCCATTCTGTCCGTTTCATCACTATCCCTCCTGGGATAACAATAATCCGGACAAATCATTTGCTACATACCCGGACAGTTTATTTGTTCTCTACACGGTTGTAAGCGTGATCATGCCGGATAGCCGGGATGTGTTACCATTAAACGGAGTGTTTGCTGATCTGAAGCTAGATCGCAGATGCAACGGATTTGCTGAAAATATTCCGGTGCCGGGTATGTTGATTAATTTTTACAGGCGGAGCATGAATGCCATGATGGAACAAAAGCTATTGATTTCCGGTTGGGTGATTTTGCTGTTCTATAGCGGTGTTCTGATGGCCGATGCCCCGCCGACTGTTAAAAAAAGCGAGCAAGATCAGGTCAGAGAGGTGGTGCGTCATGTGCTGGAGTCGAACGAGGTTTTTGTAAAAAGGCTGCCGCCGGATTATTTCACTGATTTGATTCACGGCCAGAAACCGATCGCAACTATGGTAACCTGCGCCGATTCCCGTTTACATACGCATGCGCTCGATATTCATCCCGACGGGGATATCTTTCTGGTACGCAATATTGGCAATCAGGTTTCCATTTCGGAGGGATCGATAGAATATGGTGTGAGGCATTTGTATACACCCGTGCTGTTTATTATAGGACATTCTTCCTGCGGCGCCGTTGAGGCGGCAATGTCGAAACCGCCCAATCTTGAACCGTCGATATGGCGGGAACTGGAAACAATCAAGGTTGCCGGTAATAAGGCGAATGACCACGCAGAAGTCCAGAAAAGCGTGGAAACCAATGTCAATCATCAGGTCTTGGCCGCATTAAAAAAATACGAAAAGGAAGTCAGTGAAGGTCATTTAACTGTTTTTGGCGGTGTTTACGATTTCCGTAATGATTATGGTCGGGGCAGTGGGCGCCTTGTTATCATTAACGTCAACGGTGATACCGATCCGGCGAACATTGAAAAGTTGCAGTTGTATAATTTCAATTAAGCGTTGAATTTCGGTAGCGACCGATGATGATAAAGAATCCGTAATGCCGCAAAGTTTCAGAATCCTGAACAGGCAGAATTGTTTTATTGCCAGTCAAAGCAATTGTTGCAGGAACTGAACGAACGTTATCCGGCTTATGTCGAATTCCGGAAAAACCTGGATCGGGTGAACAATAGATTGTCAGGAATAATCTGATATGATCAAGTAAAACCGGACACCCCAGTTAAGCAACGTTCATCGATCTTGTCACTTCTGCTTCATATTGGTTTGGGTTTTTGTAGCCAAGGTATGAATGCAGCCTTTGGTTGTTATAAAACACAGCGATATACTGCAACACATCTTGCTGTGCACCATAGCGGGTTTGGTAGCCCGGTAGGATGCGGTGAGGCACGAACCGCATCGTTCGAGAAAAGCGAATGAACAAAGGTAATCGATGACAGAATATCGCCGCCTTCAACATCCCGGAGCCACTTGGTTTTTTACGGTCAATTTAGCCGAGCGTCGCGGCAACCGGCTATTGACCGATCATATTGATGGTTTAAGGACAGCGTTTAGTCATGTGAAACGCAAACACCCCTTCAAGATTGATGCGGTCGTCATATTGCTGGATCATTTACATTGCATTTGGACCCTACCGGAGGGCGACTCAGATTTTTCCACGCGCTGGGGACTTATCAAGGCGCATTTTTCCCGACAGATTGCCAAAGGCGAGAGGATTTCGAAAAGTCGAACAAGCCGAGGAGAACGCGGTTTATGGCAACGGCGATTTTGGGAGCACCTGATTCGAGATGAAACCGATTATCGGCAACATATGGATTATATTCATTGGAATCCCGTCAAGCATGGTTGGGTGCGTTGCGTTAAAGAGTGGCCGCATTCGAGCTTTCATCGTTGTGTGATCGCTGGCGTTTATGCTGAAAATTGGGGTAATGGAGTCGATTTGTCGGATAGGACGGCAGGGGAATGATCCGAACGATGCGGTTCGTGCCTCACCGCATCCTACCGAACTGCCCACGGAAGCGGAATTGATCGCCGAGCTGGAACGCGAGCGGCGTTTGCTTGAGGAAAAAAATAATGGGTTATGATTTGAAGTTGGCGTTTCTTGGAATGGGGGCGGTGTAGTGGCTTTTTGGAATTCAATCAAATTAGGTGATTTCCTTACGCCTTATCGATTCGAACTTTCGAGAGATAATATTAAGACACTGTTGCTCCCCTTCCCTCTGTAGAAGAACAACAAGTAATCGTCACCAAAGTTGAAAAACTGCTTGTCCTCTGCGACCAGCTGGAAACCCAAATCACCCAGAACCAAGCCCACGCCGAACAACTGATGCAGGCGGTGTTAAAAGAAGCTTTTGGCCATAACCGCGAAGCCGCACTCCGATCGGTATAAAAGATCATCTGCTTTCCAGACGAGGACTACGCCACTGCGTTACTGGTCAAGCGTAAATGTCTGACCAATTCGACGCAATACCTGTGAGCCGATGATGAACAAAAGAATATACTTAAGCGAGTATTCAGGAATGGAAAGCATCAGGACTCAATCCGCTGATGCAGCATGTTTTAGCTTTCAGGTTAGATCGATTACAGAGGCCCATGAATTGCGGTGCATTCTGTATCAGCGCGTAAATATTTCCCGTCGGCATCGACTAAAACAGGCAACTTCACCGGGTAAATTTCTTCAAGAGACCTTTGCACGGTGTCATGAGCGGTACGAGAATAAGGCAGAAATTTGCAAGAAAGCGGAGTTTACACGGGGTAAATGAGCATTTTTCGCAAATTTTTAACGCGATTATCGTGCCGCGTAGTAACCGTGCAAAGATCTCTTCAAATATAATCAATGAACATTTCTATACATGAGGCATGAAGCATGAAACGGATGATGCGCTTGACCCGGATTTTACCGGTGTGGTTGTTTTTCTGGCTGTTTGCCGGCACTGCTGTTGCGCAGCAGTTTGATCATACGCACAGGCTCTGGGATGGGTTGCTGCACGAACATGTTGTGATGATTAATCAGGGACGAGCGAGTCAGGTCGATTATGCGGCTTTTCTGCAGGATCGTCCGGTGTTGCAGCGTTATCTGGCGCAATTATCAGCGGTGAATGAAGCCGTATTCGCGGGCTGGAGCAAGCCGGAGCAACTGGCGTTTCTGATTAATGCGTACAATGCATTTACCGTCGAGTTGATTCTGACACGCTATCCGAAACTCGATTCGATCAAGGATCTGGGTTCCTTTTTGCGCAGTCCCTGGAAGAAGGAATTCGTGCCGCTGCTCGGCCAGAAACGTTCGTTGGATGATATCGAGCATGGCCTGATCCGTAATCCCGGGGATTATAACGAGCCGCGCATTCATTTCGCGGTGAACTGCGCATCGATCGGCTGCCCCGGCTTATTGAACGAAGCCTTTGTCGCCGAGAAGCTCGATCAGCAACTGGAAACCGTTACCCGGGCGTTTTTGCAGGATCGTACGCGCAATCGTTTTAATGTTTCGACCGGTACGCTGGAAATATCGAAAATATTCGACTGGTATACCGAGGATTTTGAACGCGGATGGGGCGGCTGGCATTCGTTGAATCATTTTCTCGTGCATTACGCGGATAGCCTGACTGACAATGCGCAGGAGAACATGGCGATTGCAACGGGTAATTTCAAAGTGCGCTATCTGGATTACGATTGGAAATTGAATCATAGGCAATGAGAATGTCCCTACACATCAGCGCGGATGGTTATTTACGGTTTTATCGGACGTTCATTTCTGCGGTTATCGCCGGACTGATGGTGTTTTCAATGACAACCGCGCATGCCGGAACGCAGCGGCTGACGCTGACCGGTTCGAGCACGGTTGCGCCGCTGGTCAATGAGATCGCGCGGCGGTTTGAAGCGCAATTCCCCGGCGTGCGCATCGACGTGCAGACCGGCGGATCATCGCGCGGCATCAACGATGTACGCAAAGGCGTCGCGGATATCGGCCTGGTGTCGCGCGCGTTGAAGCCGGGCGAAGAGGATCTGCATGCGTATACCATCGCGCTGGATGGCATCGGTCTGATTGTGCATGCGCGTAACCCGGTTGTTTCGCTCGACAAGCAGCAGGTTGTCGATATCTTCACGGGAAAAATCACGCGCTGGAATGCTGTCGGCGGCGACGATGCGCGGATTACCGTGATCAACAAGGCGGAAGGGCGTTCCACACTGGAGTTGTTTCTGGAATATTTTCAACTGAAAAACAGCGCTATCCGGCCGCATGTCATCATCGGCGATAACGCGCAGGGCATCAAGACGATTACAGGTAATCGTAATGCGATCGGTTACGTCTCTATCGGCGCTGCGGAATATGAATCCCGGCGCGGTGTTCCGCTGCGGCTGCTGGTGCTGGATGGCGTCGCGTCTTCCGTGGACAATGTGCGCAATGGAAACTTCCCGTTATCGCGTCCGCTCAATCTGGTTACGGCCAGTGCAGCGCAGGGTCTGGCGCGGCAATTCATTACCTTCGCGCAATCCGCGCAGGTGCATGATCTGATCGAGGCGCAATATTTTGTTCCGCCGGATGCAGACTGACAGGCTGCTGGCCTGGATTCTGCGGATCGGTGCAACGGTGGCCGCGCTGATGATGCTGCTGATTCTGATGTTTCTGTTGTTCGAATCCTGGCCTGCCTTGACCGGGTTGTCGCTGATAAGGTTCGTGACCGATGCAGCATGGCATCCGCTGGAAGGCGCATACCATTTGATGCCCATGTTGCTGGCCACGCTGCTGGCAAGTAGCGGAGCGCTCATGCTGGCAGTGCCTTTGGGGCTGGCTTCGGCCGTGTTCATTGTCTTTTTTGCATCGCCGCGTCTGGCGGCGGTGTATAAGCGGCTGATTGAATTGCTGGCCGGAATTCCGTCGGTCGTTTTCGGTTTCTGGGGTCTGACGACGCTGGCGCCTTTGATCAACGAATGGCATCCACCCGGCGCGAGCTTGCTGACTGCCGTACTGGTATTGACGCTGATGGTGCTGCCGATGATTACACTGACGGCTTATACCGCGTTTGTCGCTGTTCCGGATGCGTTGTTGCGCAATGCCGCTGCGCTGGGGTTGTCCCGTTGGGGGATGATCGCTGGCGTTGCGCTGCCTGCCGCACGTAACGGTATTGTCGCCGGAATTATTCTCGCCGCGGCGCGCGCGCTTGGTGAAACCATGGCGGTGCTCATGGTTGCGGGCAATGTCGTGCAATATCCTGAATCAATTTTCGATCCCGTGCGTACGCTGGCCGCCAATATCGCACTGGAAATGGCGTATGCCATGGACGATCACCGCGCTGTTCTGTTTGTCTCGGGATTGGTGTTGATGGTGCTGGTGATGGTGTTGTCGGCGCTTGCCGGATTATTCGAAAGACATCGTCATGCCTGAAATCATCATACCGGTGTCCGTCAGACAGAAAATTCGCGATTTTTCCCTGCAAAGCCTGATGTATCTGGCGGTATTGCTGGTCAGCGCGGTATTTGTGTGGCTGCTGGCCGATCTCGTGCAAGGCGGCATGGCGCATCTGTCCTGGGCATTCTTGACCGAATCGCCGCGCGATGCCGGACGTGCCGGTGGTATTGCCTCGATTCTGGTATCCACCTTGCTGATTCTGTTGATCGCGCTGATTGCCGCAGTCCCGCTGGCCTGGGCGACGGCGGTATTGCTGGCTGAATTTGTGCCGATTGACAGCCGCTTCGGCAGAATAGTGCGTTTCAGTCTTTATGTGCTGGCGGGCGTACCTTCGATTGTGTTTGGGTTATTCGGCAATGCTTTTTTCAGTATTTACCTGGGGCTTGGATTTTCCATTCTGTCCGGCGGACTGACGCTCGCCTGCATGCTGCTGCCGATTCTGACCAGCACTGCCGAAGCCGGTATGCGAGCAGTGCCCGATGCGTACCGGTTGTCGGCAGCCGCGTTAGGCATGACGCGCACGGCTGCGCTGATTCATCTGATATTTCCGGCGGCTACGCCTGCGCTTGCCGCGGGACTGCTGATCGGTATCGGGCGCGCGCTGGCTGAAACGGCGGCGTTGCTGTTCACCAGCGGTTATGTCGATCGCATGCCGGGCTCGCTGCTTGACTCCGGTCGTGCGCTGGCATTGCACATTTTCGATTTGTCGATGAATGTGCCGGGCGGCGATATGCCGGCCTATGCCGCTGCGCTGGTGCTGGTGAGTCTGTTGCTCGGCATTAATAGTCTGGCCATGATGTTTGCACATGGATTGCAACGCAGGCGTATTCTCACATGAATGGCAATCATGATGCTTTTACACTCGGACCGCTGGAAACTGGACCGGCATGCTGCGTACCGCATCCGCTGATTCAGGTCAGAAATCTGTCATTGCAGTATGACGGCAAGACCGCGCTGGACACGATTACACTCGATATTTACCAGGGTTGCATTACCGCGCTGATCGGGCCATCGGGTTGTGGGAAAACCAGCTTTCTATCAACAATCAACCGCTTGACCGATCTGATTCCAAGGTGCAATGTGACAGGGCAGATTCTGATCGGCGGTCAGGATATCCATCATCCGAATTGCGATGTTCAGACGCTGCGTCGCCGGATCGGCATGGTTTTCCAGAAACCGGTTCCTTTTCCGTTATCCATCCGCCGTAATCTTTCACTGCCGCTCAATGAGCATGGCGTTACCCGGAAAGACGAAGTTGCCGCGATTATCGAGCAGGTGTTGTACGATGTCGGCCTGTGGGATGAAGTGCATGACCGACTGGATGCGTCCGCGCTCAGTCTGTCCGGCGGACAGCAGCAGCGCCTGTGCATTGCGCGCGCCTTGGCGCTGAATCCTGAAATTTTGCTGATGGATGAACCGTGCAGCGCGCTGGATCCGATGGCTTCCGGTGTCGTGGAAGATTTGATTTGCCGTCTGCAGGGGCGTTACACCATAGTCATTGTCACGCATAATCTGGCACAGGCCCGGCGCATTGCCAATTACGCGGCGTTCTTCTGGGTCAGGGAGCGCGCCGGGCAGCTCGTTGAATTTGGCCGCAGTCAGCAGATTTTTGAATCGCCGCGCCATGAATTGACAGCCGCGTATGTGAATGGCAGCCGGGGATAAAATCATGGTGCGCGATCTTATGCGATAAGACGGCATTCGATTTATAATCTGTCTTTTTATCAAAAGGTATTGCGTGATGATGATGCTTGAATTCCATAAACATTTTAACAGGCGCTGTTATGCCGCGCTGTACGCTGTCATTGCGTTGCTTGTTCTACCATGCACGGTTTCCGCGGATGTGTTGTGTGTTCAGCAGGAAGATGCGATGGCGCCCTGTTCGTACGAATTACCGCGCGACACCATTGATCAGCTTAAGATTGACGCCGGTTTCGGCTGGGGAATTTTCAGTGGCAGCATATACAATGGCGATGGCATGCATTTGATTACGCGGCTGGTGGTCAGCATGGAGCCGATTCATGATCACCATCACATGGATATGATGGGTGATATGCATGTCATGTCACATGAAACCAAAATTCATGAAATCAAAATGAATCTGCCGCCATTAACCAAAGGTGCGCTTTCCATGGCGTTACCGGCGGAGGATGCGCCTATCCACGATTTTAAGTGGGAAGTGGTCAAGGTTTATGGTTATGCGGTAGAGAGCAAGTAGTCTGTTGTGCTTCTGTGATAAAGTTTATCTCGCGTCGGCATTTTGCATTATTAAACAACATATCTATTTATGCGACGATCAATAGAAAGCATCCGCAATATCCTGATTTATGCCGCAATTGTCGCGATGATATCGCTGATTTACTTCATTTACGCGTATGCGGTGCATTCCATTCCGGAAGAGCGGGAGACAGCGCTGACTGAAGTGGGTGAGTTTTTCGGAAAGGTTGGACTGGGATTGCTGTCGTTTATCTATTTCCGTACTTTTCTAAAACTCGCCCTGGGTCAGGGTAAGCTGGCGCAACGCCTGCTGCCGGATTATGTGTCGCCGGTCAGTTCGTCGGCGCTGAACAATCTACTGGTCTGGTTGAACCGAACGCATATCTATTTCGGGATCGCGGCTGTTGCCGTTATTCTGCTGCATATAGCCATGATGGGATTTTCACGCTATAGCCATATCCTGTTTTTCCCGATTTTATTGGGACTCGTTATTTGGCAGGGATTATTCGGACTGTTTTTAACCTGGCGCTATTCACCCGCGGAACTGAAAAAATTCTCGCATGTTGTGCATGCGCAATTCATTACGGGAATCGCCATCGGCATATTTGCGGTTTTTGGCCATCTGCTGATTGATGACTAGGAGATTGTCCGAGAATAGACGGATCTACTGCGGGCAGTCTCCCGGGCGGCACTCCGGTTACAAGTTTTTTTGCAATACAGTGTCTTTTATTTCATGTGATGCATCAGGATAGTCTTTGCTGAAATGCAGACCGCGGCTTTCATGCCGCAACAATGCGCTGCGTACGATCAAGTCCGCGGTATCCACCAGATTGCGCAATTCGAGCAGATCGCTGCTCACTCTGAAGTGAGTGTAGTATTCGTTGATCTCCTCGCGCAGCAATTCAATTCTGCGCTGTGCGCGTTGCAGGCGCTTGGTGGTTCTGACAATACCGACATAGTTCCACATGAACCGGCGCAGTTCGTCCCAGTTATGCGAGATGACGATTTCTTCATCGGCGTCGGTCACACGGCTTTCATCCCAGTCCGGAATCTGCAGTGACATGACAGGCGTCTGGTGATTGATGTCCTGCGCGGCTGCTCTGGCGATGACCAGACATTCGAGCAGGGAGTTACTGGCCAGACGGTTGGCGCCATGCAATCCTGTGTGCGCGGTTTCTCCAATCGCGTACAGATTGTTTAAATCCGTGCGTCCGCATTGATCGGTTTGAATGCCGCCGCAGGTGTAATGTGCTGCGGGTACCACCGGTATGGGTTCCTGTGTCAGATCGATGCCCAGTTCCAGACAACGCGCATAAATGGTCGGAAAATGTTGTCGCAAAAAATCAGCGGGTTTATGTGAAATATCCAGGTAAACGCAATCAAGACCGCGCTTTTTCATCTCAAAGTCGATTGCGCGCGCGACGATGTCGCGTGGCGCGAGCTCGGCGCGCTTGTCATGCCGGGCCATGAAACATTCACCATTGGGCAGTTTCAACAAACCGCCTTCGCCGCGAACGGCTTCGCTGATGAGGAAGGATTTTGCGTGTGGATGATAAAGACAGGTGGGATGAAATTGAATAAATTCCATATTGGTGACCCGGCAGCCTGCACGCCAGCCCATCGCGATGCCATCACCGGTGGCGGTATCCGGGTTGGTGGTATAGAGATAGACCTTGTTTGCGCCGCCTGTCGCCAGAACCGTATGCTGAGCCGTGAATGTTCTTACGCAACCATCTGTTTTGTTCAGAATATAAGCGCCGAGGCAGTGTTTGTCCTGTTGCTCGGGATTATCGCGGGCCTTGTCGCTGGTGATCAGATCAATGGCGATATGCTGCTCAAAAATCTGAATATTGGGCGCATTGCGCACTTTTTCGATCAAAGTGCGCTGAACGGCATTGCCGGTTGCGTCACCACTATGAATAATGCGGCGCACACTGTGTCCGCCTTCTTTGGTCAAGTGATAACCCGTGCCGTTGCGTTCATCACGAGTGAATTCGACGCCCTGGTCAATCAGCCAATGGATTGCCTCCCGAGCATGATCGGCGATAAAACGCACTGTGGATTCCTTGCATAATCCTGCTCCGGCAATCAATGTATCCTGAACATGTTTTTCCGGAGAATCTTCCGGCGATAGCGCTGCCGCAATACCCCCTTGGGCCCATCCGCTGGCGCTATCATTCAGCGTTTGCTTGGTGACAATACAGATCTGTTTCGTTGAGTCAAGATTCAGCGCCAATGTGAAGCCGGCAAGTCCACTGCCGATGATGAGCGTGTCAAAATGCTGGTTAAGCGGTTTGTGCATTCGGTGGGTGCGTTGAATGGTTTTTTATCAGATCGAGTCGTGACGACGACGCGGGATTGACGGTGTTCTTTTCCGAGACCGGCTGGCGCACGGTTGCGTGCGGAATGTTAACATGTGACTAGGTTAATCGTTCCGCGACTGCGAAATCCGAGTACTTCGGTCTCGCCATCGTCACTTTCAAGGCTCAGCGCATTCCAGGTACCATTCAGTGTAGCACTGTCAAGCTTGACAGCCACCGTTTCACTCCAGACCTGATTACCATCTTCATAATCCGTGCTGACAATCGTCATCTTGATTGAATTGCCAATAACAATGGCATTACCGTGCGAAGCGGAAGGACCATTGGGGCCGTAGTCGATCGAGCCTAGCAGAACAAAATGGCCACCTTCCTTCTCATAAACACCGAACCTGTATCTCCACAGATTTTCCTGTTTGCTGCTGAAGACCTGCCAGCAAAGTTCACCGTGAAATTTATCCGCAAGTAGCGGTGGTGAGAATAAAAACAAAAATGTGCCGGTGAGTAATAGTGAGAATAACCTGTGCATGATGCGTTCTCTCGTTCCCTTGATAACTTGATGCCCAAAATTTTGACGACTGTGCGATAAAGTTAGCATAGTTTTATATTTTTTAGTGCAATTTAATAAGACTTGGTTTTCCGGCGACTGTTATGAGAAGAACTGCTGTTGTTATTTCGGTAAATTTATTTGTTCAATTCGCTGATCAGGCTGCGTATCCTGATCAGCGCAGGGTTTCAGGCGCAGTTCAATTGATTTATTTGGCGCTTTCCGCTGCGTTTGCCTTGGTTTTCTGCATCAGATCCTCAGCTTCGCTCAGCAAAAAATCCCTGAAAGCCTGGGCAGTTGCCGACAAGCGTTTGTTTTTGCGGATGACAACATACCAGTTGCCCAGAATCGGAAAACCCTGCACATCAAGCACTATTAACCGGCCGATAGTGAGTTCCAATTCGGCCGTGTGCCGGGACATGATGCCCAGCCCCATGCCGGCCTGAACCGCTTGTTTGATGGCTTCGGTGGTGTCGGTTTCCATGCCGGTGCGTATCTGTGCGTTATGTTGCTTGAAGAAACGCTCCATTGCGTTGCGCGTGCCGGAGCCGGGTTCGCGCACCAGAAAAACTTCCTGAGCCAATCGTTTTACGGGAATTCTGGTCTTTTTGCACAGCGAATGATCCGGAGGCGCGACAACCACGAGCGGATTTTCCATGAACGATTGGCTGACAATGTCCAAACCTTCCGGCGGTTGCCCCATGATCGCCAGATCGATGATGTTATCGTCAAGCTGTTTGAGCACCGATTCACGGTTGGAGACATTCAGACTCACGGTAACATTTTTGTGTCGCTGGCAAAATTTCGCCAGCAACTGCGGTGTAAAATAATTGGCGGTTGTGACCACGGCAATGTTCAGTTTGCCGCGATCCATGCCTTTGAGTTCTTCAAGCGCTGTTTCGAGATCAGACAACCGTTGCAGAATGTCCCGGCTGTATTGGTAAAGTTCATTGCCGGCTTCGGTCAGATGAATACGCTTGCCCATCAGCTCAAACAAAGGCAAACTTACATTCTCTTCCAGTTGTTTTATTTGCATAGAAACAGCCGGTTGGGATAAGTGCAGTTCTTCCGCCGCGCGCGAGAAGCTTAAATGGCGGGCGACTGTTTCAAATACTTTTAATTGTCGTAGCGTGAGATGCAGCATTGATCAGTATTCAGAGAATGTATAAGCTAAAGCTTATCATATTTATTAAAATAATTGATTTGTTCTTATGATTAATTTTCTTTATAGTGCTTCTGTGGTTGTTAAATGAATGTGCTTGTTAATTAATCGCTACTCAATCTTTCTCTCTTTCCGCGTGATTTTAAGCGAAATTGAGCTAACTTACAGGAGATTACATCATGGCAGTAAAAACTTATAACGCCGGTGTCAAGGAATATCGGCAAACCTACTGGACCCCGGAGTACACGCCACTGGATACCGACCTTCTGGCATGTTTTAAAATTACGCCACAACCCGGCGTACCTCGTGAAGAAGTGGCCGCTGCTGTAGCTGCAGAATCTTCTACCGGTACGTGGACTACTGTGTGGACCGATTTGCTGACCGATCTGGATTATTACAAAGGGCGTGCTTACCGCATTGAAGACGTTCCTGGAGATGATACCTGTTTCTATGCTTTCGTGGCTTATCCCATTGACCTGTTTGAAGAAGGCTCCGTGGTTAACGTACTCACCTCGTTGGTGGGTAACGTATTTGGATTTAAAGCGCTGCGTGCACTGCGCCTGGAAGATGTCCGTTTCCCGATTGCCTACGTCAAAACCTGTGGCGGCCCGCCTGCAGGTATTCAAGTGGAACGCGATCGTTTGAACAAATATGGCCGTGCGCTGTTGGGTTGTACCATTAAGCCTAAGTTGGGTCTATCCGCCAAAAATTATGGTCGTGCCGTGTATGAATGTTTGCGTGGTGGCCTGGATCTGACTAAGGACGATGAGAACGTTAACAGTCAGCCATTTATGCGTTGGCGTGATCGTTTCGAATTCGTGATGGAAGCCGTACATAAAGCAGAACGTGAAACCGGCGAACGCAAAGGTCACTATCTGAACGTTACCGCACCGACTCCGGAAGAAATGTACAAGCGCGCCGAATTTGCCAAGGAATTAAAAGCGCCAATTATTATGCACGATTACTTGACCGGCGGCCTGACGGCCAACACGGGCTTGGCAAACTGGTGCCGTAACAACGGTATACTGTTGCACATCCACCGCGCCATGCATGCCGTACTCGATCGTAACCCGCACCATGGTATTCATTTCCGCGTCTTAACCAAGGTACTCCGCTTGTCAGGTGGTGATCACCTGCATTCCGGCACCGTGGTCGGCAAACTGGAAGGCGACCGCGCAGCAACCCTCGGCTGGATTGATACCATGCGCGATGAGTTCATTAAAGAAGACCGCAGCCGTGGCCTGTTCTTCGATCAAGACTGGGGCTCTATGCCAGGCGTATTCCCGGTTGCTTCGGGTGGTATTCACGTTTGGCACATGCCGGCACTGGTTGCTATTTTCGGTGATGATGCCTGCCTGCAATTCGGTGGTGGTACGTTAGGCCATCCCTGGGGTAATGCTGCCGGCGCCGCTGCTAACCGTGTGGCATTGGAAGCCTGCGTAGAAGCGCGTAACCAGGGTGTTGAAATCGAGAAGGACGGTAAAGCGATTCTAACCAAAGCGGCTAAGAGCAGTCCGGAACTCAAAATCGCCATGGAAACATGGAAAGAAATTAAGTTTGAGTTTGATACGGTTGACAAGCTTGACATAGCCCACAAGTAAGCAACACATGACCAAAGAAGAAGAGCCGATGATTACACAGCTTTTCTTCTTCATCACCCTAAAAATGAGGATTAAGAGATGAGCGAAGTAATAGATTACAAATCACGTGTCAGTGATCCAGCAAGCCGCAAGTTTGAAACATTTTCCTACCTGCCGGCAATGTCCGACAAAGATATCAAGAAGCAAGTAGCGTATTTAATTAGTAAAGGTTGGAATCCGGCCATCGAGCATACAGAACCGGAGTACGTAATGGATTCCTACTGGTATATGTGGAAACTGCCCATGTTTGGTGAAACTGATGTAGATCGCGTGCTGGCAGAAGCTGCTGCGTGTCATAAAGCCAATCCGAATAATCATGTTCGCTTAATTGGCTACAACAATTTTAACCAATCCCAGGGCACAGCCATGGTGATATACCGTGGTAAGACTGTTTAAGTAACAACGGGGTTCGAACCCTACAGGTCCGTTGAAAAACGTCTTCTAAAGCAGTTGATGCAAGGAAAAACAAGTGAAAAAGCACAGTTTATGCATAATAAACAAGTGTTTCGAGTTTGTTTTTAGCATCGCAGTGACACCGTAGATAATTTTTCAACAACCTGCTAAAGACCCCCTTCACCCTTGAACAGGGCAGGGGGTTTTTTTTTCACCGGAATTTGGATTGCAATTACTCGAGAGCATTTCGATAAAGACTGTTTCTACAGGAGTCTGTCATGAGCACTATTATTGATCAATATCGCGTCAAAAAAGAACCTTATTACCATCCCGTAGCGGATGAAGTGCAACTTTACGAAGCCGCCTATTCAGTGCGTATGCCCATGATGCTGAAAGGCCCGACCGGTTGCGGCAAAACCCGGTTTGTCGAATACATGGCATGGAAACTGAAAAAGCCGCTGATCACTGTCGCTTGTAACGAGGATATGACCGCGTCCGATCTGGTTGGACGTTTTCTGCTCGACGCCAGCGGTACGCGTTGGCAGGATGGTCCGTTAGCGGTTGCTGCGCGTCATGGTGCGATCTGTTATCTGGATGAGGTCGTGGAAGCACGCCAGGATACTACCGTTGTCATCCATCCATTGACAGATAATCGCCGTGTACTGCCATTGGAAAAGAAAGGTGAGCTGATTCAGGCGCACGAGGATTTTCAAATTGTCATTTCGTACAATCCGGGTTACCAAAGCCTGATGAAAGATTTGAAACAATC
>JADZAR010000083.1 GCA_020852475.1 Nitrosomonas sp. | reverse complement strand
TGCCGGGAGATAATGTTTCGGTGACTGTGAACTTGATAGCGCCGATTGCAATGGAAGACGGTCTGCGTTTTGCGATACGTGAAGGTGGTAGAACCGTTGGGGCAGGTGTCGTTGCTAAAGTAATTGAATAGTTAAGAGAAAAACAGTTTTTGCAAGCGATTTGTTGTTGAAAAAGGCTTAAAATCAAATTCAGAATTTCGTGTTCATCACAAGTCATATACTTTTTTTCGTGTTAAAAAGGCCAGTAGCTCAATTGGCAGAGCGTCGGTCTCCAAAACCGAAGGTTGGGGGTTCGATGCCCTCCTGGCCTGCCACCTTTGACCGAGATATGGTGTGTGATATCTCTGTTGAATCAAAACCAAAAAGCGTTAAGGATTTTAAAGCGTGAATAAATTAAAGCTTGGGCTTGTATACATATTCATTTTGACCGGTATTGTTGGCTTCACGTATTTGAGTGAGAGTCCAATGGTAGTGCGCGTATTGTCTGTGCTACTGGGTCTTTCGCTGGCTGCATTTGTGGCGCGATACACCACGCAAGGGCAAGATTTTTATGCGTTTTGCAGAGAATCCTCTCAGGAGACAAGAAAGGTAGTGTGGCCAACACGTAAAGAAACGTTGCAGACTTCCGGGCTTGTGTTTGCCTTTGTTGTCGCTATGGCTTTGTTTTTGTGGCTTATTGATGCTGCGCTGATGTCTATCGTGAAGCTGACGATGGGGCAAGGCGGTTGATTCGGCACTTTGAAAAAAATGACTAAAAAATGGTATGTGGTTCATGCATATTCTGGTTTCGAGAAAAGTGTGCAGCGCGCATTGAATGACCGCATAAGTAGAGCAGGGATGCAAGATAAGTTTGGGCAAATACTTGTTCCTGTTGAAGAGGTTGTTGAGATGAGGGGCGGTCAAAAAAATATCAGCGAGCGAAAATTCTTTCCAGGCTATGTGCTGGTTGAGATGGAGATGTCTGACGAAACTTGGCACTTGGTGAAAAATACAGATAAGGTGACAGGGTTTGTTGGTGGAACAGTGATGAAGCCGACGCCGATCAGTCAAAAAGAAGTTGATGCAATCTTACATCAAATTCAAGAAGGCATCGAAAAACCGAAACCAAAGATACTTTTTGAGATAGGTGAAGCGGTCCGCGTAAAGGAAGGTCCTTTTACAGATTTTCATGGTAATGTGGAAGATGTTAACTATGAAAAGAACAAGCTTCGAGTTTCAGTTTCTATTTTTGGAAGGCCAACACCTGTTGAGCTGGATTTTAATCAAGTAGAGAAGTCGTAAATATTCTGGGGAGAGCTATGGCTCGCTAATACCCAAAAGGAGAAAGTCAAGTGGCAAAAAAAATTATCGGTTATATCAAGCTGCAGGTGCCAGCGGGGAAAGCGAATCCCAGTCCACCAATCGGACCGGCGCTAGGTCAGCGGCAACTAAATATCATGGAGTTCTGCAAGGCTTTTAACGCCGCAACTCAAAAAATTGAACCGGGACTGCCTGTTCCTGTGGTCATTACGGCGTATGCAGACAAAAGCTTTACGTTTGTGATGAAAACGACACCGGCATCTGTGCTTATTAAGAAAGCTGCAGGTGTGGGTAAGGGGAGCGCAAGGCCACATGTCGATAAAGTTGGCAAGTTGAGTCGAAGTCAGGCGGAGGAAATAGCAAAGACAAAAATGCCTGATCTGACAGCAGCTGATATGGATGCTGCGGTGCGCACCGTAGCGGGCAGTGCAAGAAGCATGGGCATAGAAGTTGAGGGCTTATAAGAAATGGCGCGTTTATCTAATCGTTATAAAACAATTGCAAGTCAGGTAGATCGTAGCAAGACTTATTTGGTGGAAGAAGCGTTAGGTATTGTCAAATCGACTGCTAACGCTAAATTTGATGAGTCAATAGATGTTGCGATCAATCTTGGGATTGATGCAAAAAAATCGGATCAAGCTGTACGTGGGTCTGTAGTCCTTCCATCGGGGACGGGAAAAACAGTCAGAGTGGCCGTGTTTGCGCAAGGCGACAAAGCCAAGGAAGCTCAAGAAGCGGGGGCTGATGTTGTCGGCTATGAAGATTTGGCGGCTGAAGTTAAGGCAGGCAATATTAATTTTGATGTTGCTATTGCAAGTCCCGATGCGATGCGTGTTGTGGGGCAACTGGGACAAATTCTGGGGCCAAGAAGTCTAATGCCAAACCCAAAGGTAGGAACCGTAACAACCGACATAGCCGCTGCGGTCAGAAATGCTAAGGCCGGGCAAGTCCAATTTCGCGCGGATAAAACAGGAATTATTCATTGCACGATAGGACGCGCTTCATTTGAGATTGACGCGTTAAAGAAAAATTTAATGGCTTTGGTTGAAGCTCTTAATAAAGCAAAGCCGGCGACTTCAAAAGGTGTATATCTCAAACGCGTTTCCGTGTCGAGCACCATGGGAATCGGTGTGCGCGTTGATCAAACAAACATATTGCAGCAGTAAAGAACTTTGTTGGGCCACTGTGGTTATATTCTTTAGCTGAAGAATGATCACAATGGATTATCAAAGACCGCTGGGGTGACTGTTAAGCAGTCTTCTTAAATTTGAAACGATAAAATATTATCAACAACGAATTTTTTTATACGATTTCAAGCCCAGCGTAGATGGTGTCCCCAAACAGGAAATGTTTTCCTGGTTTAGGTCGCCAATTGTGCAGTACTACTAAAGAAGTCTGTTGGAAATGATGACAGATTTTCAGGTAAGGCTGCGTTTACAGATGGAGAATGAACCTTGAGTCTTAATCTTGACGAAAAAAAAGCGATTGTGGCTGAAGTGAGTGCGCATGTTGCAAGTGCGCAAGCCATTATCATGGCAGAATATCGAGGTATGGAAGTGGGTCAGATGACTCAATTGCGCGCTAAGGCACGTGAAGCTGGTATTTACTTCCGTGTCGTTAAGAATTCGCTGGTAAGACGTGCAGTAAAAGACACACCCTATGCTGAGCTTGCTGATCATATGGTTGGTCCGCTAGCTTATGGCATCAGCTCAGACCCAATTGCAGCGGCGAAAGTCTTGCATGAATTCTCAAGAGATAATGAGAAACTTGTGATAAAAGTTGGCGCGATGGGTGGAAAGATCATGTTTCTTGAAGATGTCAGAGCATTGGCTACGCTACCTAGTCGCGAGGAATTGTTATCTAAACTACTTGGAACAATGCAGGCGCCGATAGCCAAATTTGTGCGGACATTAAACGAAGTGCCAAGCAAATTTGTACGTGGTCTTGCGGCAGTGCGTGACAGCAAGAGTTAATTGATTAATATAAGAACTGCTTCTACAAACTCGAAGTGTATCAGAATATAACCAGGAGAAACCTATGGCAATTTCCAAAGCAGAAATATTAGATGCTATTGCAAATATGACAGTACTCGAACTGTCAGAATTGATCAAAGAAATGGAAGATAAATTTGGCGTTTCAGCTGCAGCCGCGGCAGTGGCAGTCGCAGCGCCAAGTGGTGGCGGTGGTGGCAGCGCCGCTGAGGCAGAACAAACCGAATTTACTGTTGTGTTGGCATCAGCTGGTTCAAGTAAGGTTAATGTCATCAAGGTTGTCAGAGCAGTAACCGGACTTGGGCTGAAAGAGGCCAAGGATTTGGTGGATGGCGCACCTAAACCAGTCAAGGAAGGTGTATCTAAAGAGGATGCAGAATCAATTCAGAAGCAATTGACTGAAGCAGGCGCTACTTGCGAAATTAAATAAACTTTCATTTAGATATCAGAGGCTGACAGACAAGATTAGCTGTCAGCCTTTGGTATTTGAGTATCTGGTTACTTGTTATGTGTCTGAAATAATTGAGCCAGAAAGCCGTAACTCCCTAGTTCTTCTATCTTCATTCTTTTCTCCCGGAGAAAATTAATGGGCTATTCGTTTACCGAGAAAAAACGTATTCGTAAAAGTTTTGCAAAAAGAGACAGTGTTTTACCTATCCCATTTCTTCTCGCTACTCAGCTCGAATCTTATGCTTCGTTTTTACAAGCTGATACTCCGCCGAATAAGCGTACGGATCTTGGTTTGCAAGCCGCTTTTAATTCTATTTTTCCAATCGAAAGTCATACCAAAAACGCAAAGCTGGATTTTATCAGTTATGAATTGAACGAACCAGTATTCGATGTAAAAGAGTGTCAGCAACGCGGGCTAACCTATGCGTCGTCTTTGCGGGCAAAGGTCAGGTTGACGATTCTGGATAAGGAGATATCCAAGCCGACAATTAAAGAAATTAAAGAACAAGAAGTCTATATGGGGGAGATTCCATTGATGACTGATACGGGATCATTCGTAATCAATGGTACTGAGCGCGTTATAGTATCGCAGTTGCATCGCTCACCCGGAGTGTTCTTTGAACATGATCGTGGTAAAACACATTCTTCTGGTAAATTGTTGTTTTCCGCAAGAATTATTCCCTACCGTGGTTCGTGGCTCGATTTTGAATTTGATCCTAAAGACTGCCTGTTTTTTAGAATAGATCGCCGTCGTAAAATGCCTGTGACAACGCTACTGAAAGCGATCGGTTATACGGTTGAGCAGATTCTGGAAGAATTTTTTATTTTTGATAGTTTTTCAATCAAAGCAGACAAGGTTTTATTCGATCTCGTTCCGGAGCGGTTGCGTGGTGAGGTTGCTAGTTTCGATATTCAATCGGGTGACGGAAAAACTATTGTACAAAAGGACAAAAGAATAACGGCCAAACATATTCGTGAGCTTCAAGAAGCAAAAATAAATCAGTTGCAAGTACCAGAAGAGTTTTTGCTGGGTAGAATACTGGCGCGAAGTGTGATTGATAAAGAAACGGGTGAGATTCTTGCGCCAGTTAATGAAGAAATCTCAGAAGAAGTGCTGGCGAAGCTCAAAACTGCAGGTATTACCAATATTAATACTTTGTATATCAATGATCTTAATTACGGCCCCTATATTTCCCAAACTTTAAAAATCGATGAAACACTGGATGAGACAACAGCGCAAGTAGCAATTTATCGTATGATGCGTCCTGGAGAACCGCCAACCGAGGAAGCAGTAAAAGCACTATTCAGCGGGTTGTTTTATTCTGCGGAACGTTATGATTTATCAGTCGTTGGCAGAATGAAATTCAATCGACGCGTAGGTCGAGAAGAATTGACAGGGCCACAGACGCTGTCTAATGAGGATATAGTTGCAGTAATAAAAATTCTGGTTGAGTTGCGCAATGGCCGTGGGGAAATCGACGACATCGATCATCTTGGAAATCGTCGTGTTCGTTCGGTCGGAGAGTTGGCTGAAAATCAATTCAGATCGGGATTGGTTCGCGTTGAGCGCGCTGTTAAGGAACGCCTGAGTCAGGCCGAATCCGAGAATTTAATGCCGCATGATCTGATTAATGCCAAGCCGGTATCAGCGGCAGCGCGTGAATTTTTTGGTTCCAGTCAGTTATCGCAGTTCATGGATCAGACAAATCCTCTATCTGAAATAACGCATAAGCGGCGTATTTCAGCCTTAGGACCGGGGGGGTTGACACGTGAGCGCGCAGGCTTTGAGGTTCGCGACGTGCATCCAACGCATTACGGACGTGTGTGTCCGATCGAAACACCGGAAGGGCCGAACATCGGTTTAATAAATTCATTGGCGTTATATGCGAGAACCAATGAATACGGTTTTATAGAAACACCTTACAGAAAAGTGCGTGAAGGCCGTGTGACGAATGACATAGAATATCTGTCTGCAATAGAAGAAAGTAATTATGTTATTGCGCAGGCTAATGCCGAGCTCGATACAAATGGGAAATTCATCAGTGAAATCGTATCTTGTCGGCATAAAAATGAATTTATGCTATCAGCGCCTGATCGTATTGAATACGTAGATGTTGCGCCTGCGCAAATAGTTTCAGTTGCTGCTTCACTGATTCCTTTTTTAGAGCATGACGATGCGAATCGCGCTTTGATGGGATCCAATATGCAACGACAAGCTGTGCCTTGCTTGCGCGCTGAGAAGCCGTTGGTTGGGACTGGTATTGAACGGGTTGTCGCGGTGCATTCCGGAACTACAGTACGTGCTGAACGCGGGGGTGTAGTAGATTATGTTGACGCTGGCCGTATAGTTGTACGCGTTCGTGATGAAGAAACGAATGTGGGCGAAGTTGGCGTCGATATCTATAATCTCATTAAGTATACACGCTCTAATCAAAATACCAATATTAACCAAAGACCTTTAGTTAACATTGGCGACCAGATTGAAAAAAATGATGTGATCGCCGATGGCGCGTCCACAGACAAGGGGGAACTTGCGCTGGGACAGAATATGCTGGTGGCTTTTATGCCCTGGAACGGCTATAACTTCGAAGATTCAATATTGATATCTGAGCGTGTTGTCGCGGAAGATCGTTTTACTTCGATTCATATTGAAGAATTGTCGGTTGTCAGTCGAGACACCAAATTGGGAACAGAAGAAATTACGGCTGATATACCTAATTTATCCGAACATCAACTCAGCCGTCTTGATGAATCCGGCATTGTGTATATTGGCGCAGAAGTCGAAGCAGGGGATGTTTTAGTCGGCAAAGTGACGCCTAAAGGTGAAACGCAGCTTACTCCGGAAGAGAAATTGCTTCGAGCAATTTTCGGTGAAAAGGCATCGGATGTCAAAGACACTTCACTGCGTGTTCCATCGGGAATTTCAGGCACAGTTATTGATGTTCAGGTATTTACGCGTGAAGGTATCGAACGCGATAAGCGTGCTCAGCAAATTATCGATGACGAATTGGACCGGTATAAAAAGGACTTGGCCGATCAAATGCGCATTGTAGAAGAAGATGTATTTTCACGTCTGGAACGCCTGTTAACTGATAAAGTCGCGACAGGTGGACCGAGAAAAATTGCGAAAGGTACAAAGATCACCGCTGAATACTTGAAAGAGATAGATCCGCATTTCTGGTTTGATATTCGTCTGACTGATGAAGAAGCCAGTATGCAACTCGAGCAAATGCGTGAAAGCATGACGCAAAAACGCAAAGCATTTGATGCTGCATTTGAAGAGAAAAAGAAAAAGCTTACGCAGGGCGATGAATTGCCGCCAGGCGTACAGAAAATGGTCAAGATTTATATCGCGATTAAGAGGCGTTTGCAACCTGGTGATAAAATGGCTGGGCGTCATGGAAACAAAGGTGTCATATCAAAAATCGTTCCTTTAGAAGATATGCCGTATATGGCTGATGGTACGCCGGTTGATATTGTTTTAAATCCGCTGGGGGTGCCGTCGCGAATGAATGTCGGCCAGATTCTGGAAGTGCATTTAGGCTGGGCAGCAAAAGGTCTCGGAAAGAAAATCGAAAATATGTTGCAAGAACAGAAAAACGCTGAAGAAATGAGAGCGTTTCTGGACAGAATTTATAATCAGAGCGGGAAAAAAGAGGATATCGTATCGCTGACCGATGATGAAATAATGAACCTGG
Source organism: Nitrosomonas sp. (assembly GCA_020852475.1). Taxonomy (GTDB): domain Bacteria; phylum Pseudomonadota; class Gammaproteobacteria; order Burkholderiales; family Nitrosomonadaceae; genus Nitrosomonas. The sequence continues at coordinate 4,996 of JADZAR010000083.1, read as the reverse complement.
CGGACAATTTAAAAGATGGCGTTCCTTTTGCGACACCCGTCTTCGATGGCGCGACCGAACATGAAATAAAGGATATGCTGCAACTGGCAGGTTTGCCGACATCCGGACAAGTGACATTATATGACGGACGCACGGGTGAAGCCTTTGATCGCTCTGTTACAGTGGGGTACATGCATGTGCTGAAGCTCCATCATTTGGTTGATGACAAAATGCACGCGCGCTCTACCGGCCCATACAGTTTGGTAACTCAACAGCCTCTGGGTGGTAAAGCGCAATTTGGGGGGCAACGTTTTGGAGAGATGGAGGTCTGGGCGCTTGAAGCTTACGGTGCTGCTTATACATTGCAAGAAATGCTGACAGTTAAATCGGATGATGTTACCGGCAGAACGAAAGTTTACGAGAGCATTGTGAGGGGCGATCATAAAATTGATGCGGGTATGCCTGAATCATTTAATGTGCTGGTAAAAGAAATCCGTTCGTTGGGTATGGATATTGATTTGGAACAAAATTAACAGCTTCCGGCTAAGTGTAGCAACGTTGTTACATCAAAAGTTATGTAAATGTAACAGTGATAGGTGATATTCACTTTTCTGATAATTTAAATTGCCCCTGATGAGCAGGAGTAAGATATGAAAGCATTACTAGATTTATTTAAACAGGTTAGCCATAAAGAAGAATTTGATGCGATCAAGATTGGACTTGCATCACCGGAAAAAATACGCTCATGGTCTTACGGCGAGGTGAAAAAACCCGAAACGATCAATTACCGTACATTCAAGCCTGAAAGAGACGGCTTGTTCTGCGCTAAAATCTTTGGGCCGGTAAAAGACTACGAATGCTTATGCGGGAAATATAAGCGTCTAAAGCATCGCGGCGTAATTTGCGAAAAATGTGGTGTTGAAGTAACGCTTTCGAAAGTGCGCAGAGAAAGAATGGGGCATATAGAGCTCGCATCACCTGTTGCGCACATCTGGTTCTTGAAATCATTGCCATCGCGACTGGGTATGGTTCTTGATATGACGTTGCGTGACATAGAGCGGATTTTGTATTTTGAAGCCTATGTTGTAACCGATCCGGGAATGACAACACTAAGCCGAGGGCAGTTGTTGACCGAAGATGATTATCTGCTAAAGACCGAAGAATACGGTGATGATTTTAGTGCCAGCATGGGAGCAGAGGCCGTGCGCGATTTGCTTGCTAATCTGGAGATTACCGAGGAAATTGAGAGTCTTCGCCGTGAGATGGAAAGCACCGGTTCAGAAACCAAAATCAAGAAGATTTCCAAGCGTTTAAAGGTTTTGGAAGCATTCAATAAATCAGGAATAAAACCAGAATGGATGATTTTATCGGTATTGCCGGTGTTGCCGCCCGATTTGCGTCCTTTGGTTCCGCTTGATGGTGGACGTTTCGCAACCTCCGATCTGAATGATTTGTATCGTCGTGTTATAAACCGCAATAACCGATTAAAGCGTTTATTGGAATTAAAAGCACCGGATATTATTGTACGCAATGAAAAACGTATGCTACAGGAAGCTGTTGACTCATTACTGGATAACGGTCGACGCGGAAAAGCGATGACGGGCGCGAATAAACGCCCGCTAAAATCATTGGCCGACATGATCAAAGGCAAGGGAGGGCGTTTTCGTCAGAATCTACTGGGCAAGCGCGTGGATTATTCGGGACGATCGGTTATTGTCGTTGGTCCCCAGCTCAGGTTGCATCAATGCGGTTTGCCAAAAAAAATGGCACTTGAATTATTTAAACCCTTTATTTTTAACCGACTTGAGATCATGGGCATTGCCAGTACCATAAAGGCAGCCAAGCGCGAGGTGGAGAGCGAAACGCCTGTAGTCTGGGATATTCTGGAAGAAGTTATTCGGGAACATCCGGTAATGTTGAATCGTGCACCGACTTTGCACCGATTGGGTATTCAGGCATTTGAGCCAGTGCTGATTGAGGGTAAGGCGATACAATTGCACCCACTAGTATGTGCAGCATTTAATGCGGATTTTGATGGTGACCAGATGGCGGTACATGTTCCATTGTCACTGGAAGCGCAGATGGAGTGCCGTACATTGATGATGTCTACCAACAACATTCTGTCACCGGCGAATGGTGAACCGATCATTGTGCCATCTCAAGATATCGTACTCGGATTGTATTACACAACGCGTGAGAAAAAAGGTGCGAAAGGCGAAGGAATGATATTCGCCGACGTAAGTGAGGTTTCACGCGCTTATGAAAGTCGTCAAGTCGAATTGAACGCCAAGATTAGCGTGAGAATTAAAGAGATCGATAAAGATGCAGAGGGAGAGCAGTGTGAAAAAATTACACGGTATGAAACAACAGTTGGCCGTACGCTCTTATTTGAAAATTTCCCACCCGGATTGCCTTTTTCACTACTTAATAAAGCGCTAAAGAAAAAAGAAATCTCTAAGTTGATTAATGCCGGTTTCCGTCTTTGTGGATTGCGGGAGACCGTGATATTTGCAGATAAACTGATGTATGCAGGATTCAGTTATGCAACGAAAGCGGGCATTTCGATCTGTGCTGACGATATGCTTATTCCTAAACAAAAAAGTGCGCTGATAGCTGCGGCAGAAAAAGAGGTTAAAGAAATAGAGGGGCAATATACATCAGGTCTAGTGACACAAGGCGAGCGCTATAACAAGGTAGTTGACATCTGGGGTCGTGCGGGTGATCAAGTAGCTAAGGCGATGATGGAACAGCTGGGTGTCGAGCCGGTGCGTAATCAGCAAACTGATGAAGTGATATTGGATGATTCCGGTAGTGTAATCCTTCAGGAGTCGTTTAATTCGATCTACATGATGGCTGATTCGGGGGCGCGCGGTTCAGCAGCACAAATTCGGCAATTATCCGGAATGCGCGGTCTGATGGCAAAGCCTGATGGGTCGATTATTGAGACACCAATTACTGCAAACTTCCGTGAAGGACTGAATGTTTTACAATACTTCATTTCTACGCATGGTGCACGTAAAGGTCTTGCTGATACGGCACTAAAAACGGCAAATTCCGGTTATTTGACGCGCCGGCTGGTTGATGTGACGCAAGATCTGGTAGTGACAGAAGTTGACTGTAACACCGTTGAAGGCGTTAACATGAAGGCGCTGGTTGAAGGTGGCGAAATTATAGAAGCGCTGAGAGAACGTATTCTTGGCAGGGTTATCGTTAATGACGTCGTCAATCCGGATAATCAGGAAATACTTTATTATGCAGGTACTTTGCTGGATGAAGTAGCCGTAGACATGATTGAGTCATGTGGTATAGATGAGGTAAAAGTACGTACGCCACTGACTTGTGAAACGCGATATGGCTTGTGTGCCAAATGCTATGGTAGAGATTTAGGACGTGGCTCGCTCGTTAATGTTGGTGAGGCGGTTGGTGTAATCGCAGCGCAGTCAATCGGCGAGCCTGGTACTCAATTGACCATGCGGACTTTCCATATTGGCGGCGCCGCATCAAGAACTGCTGTGGCAAGTCAGGTGGAAGGTAAATCGAGTGGTATTGTGCAATATTCTTCAACCATGCGTTATGTTACCAACGCGCAGAATGAACTCATTGCTATTTCCCGAAGCGGAGAAGTCATTATAACCGATGACAATGGTCGAGAGAGAGAGCGTCATAAGGCGCCATACGGCGCAACGCTATTGGTGCGCGACGGTGAAAATGTAAAAGCCGGGCAAGTGTTGGCGACATGGGATCCACATACACGCCCTATTATTACAGAATATACGGGTAAGGTTCGTTTTGAAAATGTAGAGGAAGGCGTTACTGTTGCCAAACAGATTGATGAGGTAACCGGATTGTCAACGCTTGTCGTCATTGATCCGAAGCGGCGCGGTGTTATGCAATCTAAAGGCTTGCGGCCACTAGTGAAATTTATGGATGATGATGGTCAGGAAATTAAAATCGCGGGCAGTAATCAATCGGTAAGTATTACTTTCCAAATTGGTAGCATTATTACAGTGCGTGATGGGCAACAAGTAAGTGTCGGTGAAGTTCTGGCGAGAATTCCACAGGAGACCTCAAAAACAAGAGATATTACAGGTGGTTTGCCACGTGTAGCTGAGTTATTTGAGGCGCGGGCTCCCAAAGATGCCGGAATGCTGGCTGAAGTGACTGGAATTGTCTCTTTTGGTAAAGACACGAAAGGTAAGCAACGCTTGGTCATAACTGATCTGGAAGGCTTGTCGCACGAATATCTGATTCCTAAAGATAAGCATGTTATGGCGCATGACGGACAAGTTGTTAATAAGGGAGAGATCATAGTCGACGGACCAGCGGATCCGCGTGACATATTACGGTTGCAAGGTGTCGAAGCGCTGGTACGTTATATAACTGACGAAGTCCAGGATGTTTATCGTCTGCAGGGCGTTAAAATCAACGATAAGCATATCGAAGTAATTGTGAGGCAGATGTTGCGCAGAGTACAAATCGTTGATGCAGGTGACTCCTACTTTATACCTGGAGAACAAGTCGAGCGCGCTGATTTGCTTAATGAAAATGAGCGATTGATAGCTGAGAATAAAATACCTGCAACCTATGAACACATGCTGTTGGGAATTACAAAGGCATCGCTATCGACAGATTCATTTATTTCGGCCGCGTCATTCCAGGAAACAACACGCGTTCTAACAGAAGCTGCTATCATGGGCAAGAAAGACGAATTGCGAGGACTTAAAGAGAACGTTATCGTCGGACGATTGGTGCCTGCGGGCACTGGTCTATCGTTTCATAATTCGCGCAAAAAACAAGATAATGCGTCTGATTTTATGTCGCTTATGGAAGAAAAAAGCGAAAGCGATGAGCAAATTATCTAAGTGTATTATGGGCAATCGCGCATTGACGGACTTGACAGAGAAAAGTTGAGGCAGTAGTCTGGGTATTCGAAGAAGAAGTGCTAGAAGAAGCGTTGTGGGGTGCTGTTCTGAGGAATGGCGCTATGATTTGATGGTTGGCGCGGTTGTTGATATGT
>JADZAR010000082.1 GCA_020852475.1 Nitrosomonas sp. | reverse complement strand
TCCTTCCAATCTTTTTCGAAGTTTGTCTCGCTGATTTCGACTCATGCGTTCTATTGATTTCATCCAAGCTTTGAATTCCATTGTTTTCATTGTGTACACCTTTATTTCTGAACCTCGATGCACATTGGACAATCAATTCAATAATTAATTGTTACATAGCCTTTTGTTTTCTGTGAAGTAATGTGCCCATTCGCTCATACACTCTTGTGCTAAAGCGAAACAGCATTCCTCACCGCGTTCGGTCGCAATGGTGGCGTTTGATAGGGTTACCTTTGCCATACTTGGATCTGGGCCAATGACTGTCGTGACCGTGATTCTAAAAGGGCCAAGCGGCGCTTTGCTCTTCTTATGCTCAATAAGAGCCTGCGTTCCCCGATCTCTTAGAACCTTGTGCTTTAGCCTATTACAAATGTCTGCTGTTATTCTTAACGCAGGGCTTGCTTTAATAAATTTCTCAACATTAATGGAATGCTCGGGGCTCTCCTCCTTCACCCAATCTTTGAGGTGGTGGCAAATCTCAAAGAATGAAAAAAGCTCGAACTCTACATTTCCACCATGCTCGGGATATATTCCATTTCGTACGGACTCAAGCTTTCCAAATTGATATGCAAGTCGTGCGCGCTGATAATCCACAAAATCCTCCTGGCACAATATACTACAAAACATTCTATTCAATAACCCCGCAGCTAATGTCGCATGATCGCGGTTATGATTAATAATCGCTTTGTATTTTAATCCAATCCAACGATTGAATAAGACAAATGTTGCGGGCAGAAACGATCATGCCGCCTTCGGCAAAGTGTTTTGTCAGAGAAAGTTTCTGGCCGGACTCGATTTTTAATCCCGTATACTGCACCTCGAGGACGGAATTGACCTGTGTGCAGATCGGCTAGAATCGTTTCAACGTTGGCCTGTGTTTTATACACTGCGACCATGCTCGGCGGGAAATCGCATCATCCTCCGGATTTCTTCACAGTCGTAGCAGAACCGCAGGATTTTCAGTCCAAAAAGGCCGTTGCTCACCGCTCGTCCAGGCTTTGTAGTGTCGCTGTTTTGAGGACGTACGGAGATAAAAACAACGCATTTAATTCTGGGTATGACAGAAAACAATCAACATCACAAATGATATAAAAACATGCGTATTGGTATCGATCTGGGTGGAAGTAAAATAGAAGGCGTGGTGCTGGATCATGACGGGGGCGAGTTGCTGAGGAAGCGTGTGGCGACGCGACAATCTGACGGCTATCGAGCCATTTTGGATGATATTGCGCAACTGGTGGCTGAGCTGGAAACTGACGCGGGGTCAAAGTGCACTGTGGGCATCGGTACGCCCGGCGCTATTTCGGCGGTGACAGGCCGCATGAAGAATTCCAATACGATCTGTCTGAACGGGCAGCCGTTGCGGGAAGATTTGCTGACGCTGCTGAAGCGTCCGTTGCGCATCGCCAATGACGCCAACTGTTTTGCGCTCAGCGAAGCGCTTGATGGCGCGGGAAAAGGTTTTGGGGTGGTTTTTGGTGTAATCATGGGTACCGGTGTCGGCGGCGGCGTGGTGTTCAACGGACGGTTGCATCAGGGGTGCCAGCATATCGGTGGTGAATGGGGGCATAATGTGCTGGAGCGTGACGGGCTGCGGTGTTACTGCGGGCAAAGCGGTTGCGTGGAAACACTGATTTCCGGCCCGGGGCTGGCGGGTGATTTTCATCGTCATGGCGGCGATGCTGCGTTGGCGGCCAGTGATGTCGTGGCGCTTGCGGAACAGGGAGATGCCGCGGCAGAAGCAGCCATGCAGCGTTTTTTCGATCGTTTTGGGCGCGCCATGGCGATGGTGATCAATATTCTTGATCCGGACGTCATTGTCCTGGGCGGCGGTTTGTCCAATGTGGAAAGGCTTTATTCAGAAGGGCGTCAGCATATCGCCCGTTATGTTTTTAATGATGAATTTATAACACCGGTGCTGCGGAATCTTCACGGTGACAGCTCGGGTGTGCGCGGTGCGGCGCAGTTGTGGCGTCCGCATGAAGCCGGGAAAATCTGAGAGAGACCGTTGCACGGCTACTACGCGGCGCGATAATTGCGTTAAAAATTTGCGAAAAATGCTCATTTACCTCGTGTAAACTCCGCTTTTTCGCAAATTTTTGCCTTATTCTCGTACCGCTCATGACACCGTGCAAAGGTCTCTGAGAACGCGTTTCGAAATTATTGAGGTATGACACAACAGAAAAAGCCGTCGCCATTTTCCGGTGAACGTAAATATATACCGGCGTTGGGGTACCATTGGTTGACGCCGTTCTATGACGGCGTTGCCGCGCTTGCCGGTGGCGGTGATGATTATCTGAGCGCCTTGATTGACTGTGCGGCGTTTGCCCGGAGTGACCGGATACTGGATGTCGCCAGCGGCACCGGAAATCTGGCCATCGCGATCAAGCAGCGTTTCCCGACTGCTCAGGTTGCCGCGCTGGACTGTGACGCGACCATGTTGTCACGTGCAGCGTACAAAGCAAAGCAGCGAAAGATGGATGCCCATTTTGTCCGGGCATATGCGCAGTATTTGCCGTATGCCGATGCGTGTTTTGATCACGTGGTGTCCAGTCTGTTTTTTCACCATCTGGACTGGAACGCTAAGCTGCACGTCGCACGCGAAATGTTTCGGGTATTGAAGCCGGGTGGCATGCTGCATGTGCTTGATTGGGGGCGCGCGGAAAACCGGATGATGCGCGTTTTGTTTTACATGGTGCAGCTGGTGGATGGTTTCGCCACGACCCGCGACAATGTTTCCGGAAAGCTTACTGCGCTTTTCGAGCAGGCAGGATTTTCCGGAGTCAGGCAGTTACAGTCGTTCAATACCCTGTTTGGTACGTTGGTGTTGTATGGCGCCGGAAAATCCGGCGCATCTTCATGTTGATCATTCGGCAAGCGGTCTGCCGATGGGCGCGCTGCCGCGTTCGTATTCTTCCTCGATGATTGCCGGTAACTGGACTGTAGGAAACAGAATGGCGAATGTGGTCCCTTTGCCGGGTTCGCTGGCGACGTTGATGTCCAGCTTGTTATTCTGCGCTGCAATCTTGACGATCGACAAACCGAGACCGCTGGTCGCATTATTGTGCAGCGCCGCGCGCGGCGAGTAAAAGTATTCATTGAAGATATTCGGCAAATCTTCGGGATCAATGCCGATACCGTGATCTGTAATGGTTATTGTTGCTGTCCGGGTGTTTGCGTCTACTCGGGATGTAATTTCCACGATGCCATTATGATGCGAGTAGGTCACGGCATTGGAAATGATATTTTCCAGCAGGATTTCAATCTGGTCGCGTATGCCCTTGTAAATAAAGTCATCAATGGAGACATTGAGAATAATCGATTTGGTATTGATCACCGGTGTCAGCTTTTCCAGGCATTTTTGCAATACCCTGCTGATTTTTACCGGCTTTATCTCCGCCTGGCAGGAGCAGGTTTCCTTTAAGCGCTGTAATCTGAGCAGATCCAGTATCAGGCTGGCCATATTTGCGGCGCGCTGGTCAATCTTCTGTACGACTTCATCTATCTCCGGCGTGACTTCACCGCAATAGCCGCCCTTGATCAAATTGATTTTGCTGCGAATGGCATCCAGTGGTGATTTAAGCTGATGTGTCATCAGCACGGCATACTGATCTTTTTCCTGCTGCGCCTGATTAATCTGTTGATAGGCTTCCGTCAGCCGGTTTTCATGTGCGCGTACAACCAGTGAAAGTCTCGAAACAACATACCAGACGGTAAAGAACAGGATATTCAGCGCAATCATCCAGAACAGCAAATGATTTTTGATCTTGCTGTTATTCATTAATGCAGGATCAATGAGTATCGATTGCGGTATCTGAATGGACAATGTGTATTCCGCCAGCAACACGATGATGTACATGATGCTGACCGTAACCGCGACCAGCAGACTCTCCAGTGTGGAAAAGAAAATACAGGCCAGGGCAATATGCAGTATGTAAAAGAATGGCGCCGGTGTAGCAGTGCTGCCGATGAAATGCACGACAACCGATAGGCAGATCAGATCGACGATGATCTGCGTCCACAGATTAATCGTGGGGGAATTGAATTTACCGGGCCTGCAGTGATCAAGTGCATAGCGGTATCCGAGATTGGCCAGACTCAATATTAACGTCATTGTCAATGGCCAGTTGTTTTCTTCGATGATGCGGAATTGTATCAGCGTGTCCGGAGTGATCAGCGCGAGAATATGAATAAAAATCAATGCGCTGATAATGCCCCAGCGGAAAATGATAAACCAGCGGATATTGCTGATCAGAATTTCATCGTTGAGTTTGCAGGCATTTTCATTATTCCTGGATAAAATCGCCTTTTGCTGGTTTTGATTCCAGGAGAATTTAGCGATAGCCATGGTGTTGTCCTATAATAACGTTGATTGAAAATGCCGCCGATTCAATTACTTTACTGAGTGACCGTATGATTGAGACGGTCTTCAATGACGGCGAGCAGGCTTTCGGGTTCAACCGGTTTTTCCATTACGCAAACCCATTCATTGGAAGTTTTGTCGAAATACGGTCTGATCATGTCGCCCAGCGATGTCAGAAAAATGGTTTGAATCCTCGGATGTTTAACGTGGATTTCAGCGTAAGCCGTAAGTCCCGCGTCCATGGACTCCACCATGACGTCGAGTATGGCCAGATCAGGGTGCTCGGCGTCTGTTTCCAGCGCAGCGATAAAATCCCGCATCGTGAGATATTGAGTTACTTCGTAACCTTTTTTGCGCAATATGCGGGCTACTGCATCACGAATATCCACGTCATCGTCGACATGTGCAATCTTTTTGGTCATGTTCATGTACTCCTTTGTTTCAAAAAAACATTGTGATTGTTCGGATTGTTCGTTAAACTTTTTTGTGATGCGCTGGCGAAGATTCAATATTATGGATCCGGCTCGGCGTTCCTTTTACATGGATAGTGAATAAAACAAGCTATCCGGCCCGCTGTATCTGAAGTTGCTGTATTGCCGTTGTACGCTGCGCCTTTGTATCTTGTTCGGTATGTCAATACGGCTTTTTCGCAGGAATTCTGTATGTATTTTCAATACTTCATCGGCAACAGATAGCGTACACACTTCTGACTTGAATAACCATTATAGCCATATGTGTATAAAAAATGTGTGAAGTATAGTGATAAAACACCAAAGAAGAAAGTGTGTCCGGATCGGCCATCAATCTGTTGCGTAATCTGTAAGGATGAGCAGGATTGCGCGACCAAGCTGATTTTGAACGGCACAGGTATCCATAATTAAGCGGAAGGGCCTGTTAACATGACTGAAACAGCGTTGGTAATCGTCTGCAAGAAACCGCGGCCAGGTTTCGGCAAGCAAAGGCTTGCGGTACGTTTTGGCGCGCGATTGACATATGAAATTGCGCAGGCGTTGCTGGCCTGTGCCTTTGAAGATGCACGCGCGTGGCCGGGACCGGTGGTGTTGTCACCGGCGCAGAAGGAAGATGCCGCCTGGGCGCGGGAGCAGGCCGACCGTATCGGGCGGGCGTGCCATGTGCTGCCGCAAATTGAAGGTAATCTGGGGCAACGGTTAAATGCGCTGGATCGGACTTTGCGTAACCGGGGCATGTCGCGACTCGTTTTTATCGGCAGTGATTCTCCCGAGTTGGGTTTGGATGATTATTTTACAGTGGACCGGCAACTGGAAAGCAGTGACGCTGTCTTGATGCCCGCTGCTGACGGTGGCGTGGTGGTGATGGCAAACCGCAGATACTGGCCGGACTTGTCCGCATTGCCCTGGAGCACGGCGGGATTGCGCGCCGCGCTGGTTGATGCCTGTCGGAAGGCCGGAATTTCAGTCCATCTGGCGCGGGAAGGATATGATATCGATGAACCGGATGATTTTCTGCGTCTGGCGGACTGCTTGACCGGCGATAACCGTCCGGCGCGGCGTGCTTTGCATGCATTGGCCGTAAAAACACGATCAGCAATGTATGATGACAAAAGCCATACGCATGCCTAAACTCAAACAATCCCCCAGATTCAGTATTATCATCCCCTGTTACCACGACGAGGCGCAACTGAACAACCTGCTGGGTCAGTTGCGAACGATATCCGCGCCCGCGCCGCTGGAAATTATCGTCGTGGATGGTGCGGTGAGTATCACCTGCCGCTCGGTCTGCCGTGCTCAAAAGGGGCACTGGCTGGCTGGCGAACCCTGTCGGGGGCGGCAACTGCTGGCTGGCGCGTTAAAAGCGCGGGGGGATGTGCTGTGGTTTCTGCACGCGGACACTCAGGTTACGCCTACCGCTTTTACAGCGATGTCGCGGGCGATTGATCAGGGCGCGCTCGGTGGATTCTTCCGTTTCCGTTTTGCAGCGCCGCGTGAATGGCCCGCACTGATCCTCGAACCGGCGATCGCACTGCGCTGCCGGTGGGGCGTGCCTTATGGCGATCAGGGACTGTTCATGACACGGGACAGTTATCGCGCGGCTGGCGGTCATGCGCCCTGGCCGCTGTTCGAGGAAGTGCCGCTCGTCCGCAACGTGCGTCGTCTGGGCCGCTTTGTTGCTCTGCGCGAACCGATCTATGTCAATCCGCGCCGCTGGCAGCGCGACGGGTGGTGGCGGCGAACCTGGCATAATCGCCGGCTTGCATTGAAGTTTGCCGCGGGCGTCGCACCCGAGGCGTTGGCGGTACGATATGAAGCCGGTAATTCATGCCTGCAACGGCACGGTTTTTGATCAACTATCCATTTTTAACAGGTGATGACAATGATGCAAGAAACAGTCCAGAAATATTATGGTGAAACATTATCCGGCAACCATGATTTGCAGACCAATGCCTGCTGCACCGATACCGGTCTGCCGGAATATGTCAAGCCGCTGTTGGCCCGAGTGCATGATGAAGTGCTGATGCGGTATTACGGTTGCGGACTGGTGTTGCCGCAGCATCTCGAAGGCTTGACGATACTCGATCTCGGCTGCGGCGCGGGGCGTGATGTTTACGTGTTGTCCCAACTCGTGGGTGAGACGGGCAAAGTGATCGGTGTGGATATGACCGAAGAACAGCTCGCCGTGGCGCGCAGGCATGAACCATTTCACCAACAGGTGTTTGGCTATCGGCGCAGCAATGTGCAGTTTCTGAATGGTTATATCGAACAACTGGACGAATTGGATCTGGCGGATAACAGCATTGACCTGATCGTATCCAATTGCGTGATCAACCTTGCGCCGGACAAGGCGGCGGTGCTGCGAGAAGCCTACCGGGTGTTGAAACCGGGCGGCGAGTTATACTTCTCCGATGTCTATAGCGACCGGCGCATTCCGCAAGCGCTGATCAATGATCCGGTGCTGTATGGCGAATGCCTGAGCGGCGCATTGTACTGGAACGACTTTGTGCCGCTGGCACGTGCGCAGGGCTTTATCGATCCGCGTCTGGTTGATGATCGTCCGGTCACCATCGCCAATCCTCAGCTGCAAGAGAAAACCGGCAATATCCGTTTTTATTCGGCGACCTACCGGTTGTTCAAGCTGCCTGAACTCGAACTGGCCTGCGAGGATCATGGCCAGTCGGTGGTCTATCGCGGCACGATTCCGCATCATCCGCATGCTTTCGTGCTGGACAAACATCACTTTATCGAAACCGGCAGGCAATTCGCCGTGTGCGGTAATACCTGGCGCATGCTGCATGACACCCGCTTTGCCGGGCACTTCGAGTTTTACGGGAATTTTGACCGGCATTACGGCATTTTCCCGGGGTGCGGCATGGGCATACCGTTTGATGACCATGTGACCGGCGCGCCGGCAAGCAGCGGCTGTTGCTGAGTATGAAGCGCGGCGATCCGGTCGAGCTTCAGCAGATAGCCCATGAAGCACGGCAACGTTCATCAGGATGGTACCGTACGCCCGAAGGTCAGCCACGCGGTTTTATTCATACGCACGCACTCGATGAACTGTGGTTCCATACCGGTACGGCGTGCAATCTGGCGTGTCCGTTCTGTCTGGAAGGCTCGAAACCCGGTGATAACCGACTGCAATTGATGCGTTTTGACGATGCCAGGCCGTATATCGATGAAGCGCTGACGCTGGGTGTAAAGCAGTTTTCGTTTACCGGTGGCGAACCGTTCATCAACCGGGACATTATTCGCCTGCTGGATTATGCACTGCACCACCGTCCCTGCCTGGTGCTGACCAATGCGACCGAGCCGCTGATGAAGCGTATCAGGCAACTGGAACCGTTGCGCGATCTTGCGCACCCGTTGCATTTTCGCGTCAGCCTGGACCATTACGACGCCGCAACGCATGATCAGGGGCGCGGCGCGGGCATGTTTGCCCAAGCACTGGCAGGCATGCGCAAGCTGCATGCCATGGGATTTCACTTGTCGGTGGCCAGCCAGATGCTGGCGGGCATGCCGCCGGACAAGGTTGCGCAACGCTATGCGGAAGTTTTTCGCGCTGAGGGATTGCCGGAAGATTTGCACCGGATTGAGTTCCCCGAGTTTTATCCACCCGAAGCCGTCGTTACCGCACCACAGATCACGCAAAGTTGCATGACCGATTTTCAAACCGTATCGTCGCGCCGCGCATTCATGTGTGCGTTCAGTCGCATGGTCGTCAAGCAGAATCACCGGTGCCGCGTTTATGCGTGCACCTTGGTCGACGACGATCCGGATTATGCGCTGGCGGATACATTGACCGAGAGCCTGCGAATTCCGGTCAGTATGAAACATCATCGTTGCTATAGCTGTTTCAAATTTGGCGCTTCGTGCAGTGAACTGAAATAAGGACAGCCTGAATATGAATAAACGCCTGAATAAACGCTGGTTGCTGGTCGGGCTGCTGGTGCTGCTGATTATCCTGTTTTATGCGTTTGATCTGCATCGTTATTTCAGCCTGGATGCGCTGAAGAACAGCCATGATGCGCTGCAACAGGCGTATGAAGACGAGCCGCTTTACATTGTTAGTGTTTATTCGCTGATGTACATCGTCATGGCGGCGTTGTCGCTGCCGGGTGCGGCGGTCATGTCACTGGCGGGTGGCGCGATGTTCGGTTTATGGGTCGGCGTGCCGGTGGTGCTGATTTCCGCGACGATTGGCGCGACGTTGGCGTTCTGGGCGGCGCGTTATGTTTTGCGCGACACGGTGCAGCGGCGTTTCGGCGACCGGCTGGAAACGATCAATAGCGGTCTGGCGCGCGACGGCGCATTCTATCTGTTCTCATTGCGTCTGGTGCCCGCGTTTCCGTTTTTCCTGATCAACCTGTTGATGGGATTAACCGCCATTCGCAGCCGCACGTTCTTCTGGGCCAGTCTGACCGGCATGTTTGCCGGCAGCGCGGTATATGTCAATGCCG
>JADZAR010000081.1 GCA_020852475.1 Nitrosomonas sp. | reverse complement strand
GTCAGGAGTATAAATTGGGCAAAGCACGTTTGCTGGCGGTGTTTTTTGATTGCTGATCGTGCTCCGGTAATCGAGAGATCAGTTTGCCAAGCTCGCTGCCATCCCAGTGTTCATGGCTGCGCTGATATAAAACACGATCCAGTTTTTTCAACGCTTCGCGCGTAGTCAAGTCGCTGAGTCGCAGCGCGAGTTCATCGAGACCTTTGGGCGGCGCATCGGGCCAGTGGGCGGCTGCCCATTTGAGTAGGCAGTGGCGCGCTTCACGCGGATTATTATTCTGGCAGGCAGTAAGAAAACGTTTCCGCGCTTCCCGTGTATTCTGGGGTTCGACAGGGGATATTTTCGCTTCCGCAGCGGATTGCGACGTATCGTGGCGTTTGCGCCACAATACACCCAGCGTTATCAGCCATAATGCCGCAAACAGCCAGGTTGCCCAGAACCAGCCAGTATTTCCGATTATCTCTCCAGCGGCATGGTCTGCCGCATGCTCAGCCTGAAAAAGTGATGTTGCAGGCAGGTTTTGTTGAGTCTGTGACATGCCTCTTGCTGCATTCGGATCGACGAAATTCTGTGCAGGCATGGTCGTGTTGTTTTGTTGATTCATCCCGGGCAGGACTTCGATGGTGCGCTCCGGCAAAGTTGCTGTCCGGGCGCTGTCGGTCGTAGTATCCCACCAGTGTATGGCGAATGCCGGCAGCGTATGTGTGCCGGGTTGCGTCGGCATATAGGCGAGGCGCAGTGTTTTTTCACCTTGAACATTGTCGGGCAGGTGTTGCGTGCTCGATTGCGCGCGGTCAGGGTAGACTTTAAAACCTGCCTGATCGGAAAGCTTCGGTTCGGGCAACTGTTCACCGGCTACACCCAGCGCCTCAATGGTAATCGAACGAGTGACCGGATCGCCGAAGTTGACACTGTTGTTTTCCGGTTGCCATGTTTCGCGCAGCGTAACCGACTCCGCTGGCAACCAGTATGAGGATTTGCTTTGATCGGGGCGCTGCCGCACCCCAAGTGTGATCGCTTCACCGCGCAGCCGGACAGGGCGGGTATTGGTGAACAGACGATCGAAGAAAGGGCCATTCCCATCATTCCGAGCGCTACTCTGCGGAATTTGCGCATTCAGCACCGGCGCGGGGATTACCATGAGGCCGCTGGTCTGTGGAAAAATGGCGAACTGGCGTTCAATGACGGTGTAAGATCTGTCATTGCGTTGGGTGACATATTCGCGGTCTTCTCCCAGCTTCTGCACCAGCGCGTTTTCATGCTCAGGCTCGCTTAAACTACCCTGTGCAAGACTGACGGCAAGAAAAACCCGCTGTGTATAACGCACCATGCCTTGCACATAGGGGGTGGTTTTATCGACTTCGGTCTCAATAAAAATCGGTGCGGCTGTATCCGTGTCCGCTCCGCTTGAAGCCTCGATGACTTGTAGTTTCAGTTCGGGTGTGTATTCACTATCGATTTTGAGTGGCGGAATGGTGAGTTCCCCGCTGCGCAGCGGAATCAGTGAAAGTGTCCAGGTAGTGCGCGAATCCATTTTACCGTTGACGATATTGACGCGGCTGCCACTCATGGTGCCGGTCACTTCGAAATCCTGATGCAGCGCGCGGGTATCCGGCATGGCGGCAATCTGTCCGGCGGCTTCGATGGTCAAGCGCACGGTTTCGCCTTCGGTTATCCGGTAGCGATCAAGTTGTGCGGTCAACGCTGCCCATGCCTGTGTGTTGATCAAGCACAGACTGCACAGCAGGATTGTGTTGACGAGTAAATAATGGATTTTGTTCATCGTTGTTTGCGTTGCATGTGTTCCAGCATGAATTTGCGGCGCAGCAAACCGGCTGGATCTTCAGGAATCTGTCGCAGCCACTGTTCCAGCGCGATGTCTTCCTCGCTGCGTTGCTGTTCGCTTGCATCGTCGATCATCGTGTTGTCATCCGATGCCAGTGCTTCCTCCTGTTGCCGATCATTCATGTCAGGCTGATCGCCATCGGTATCGTGCGTGTCGGTTGACTGGTCATGCGTTTGTCGATGCGCGTCATGATCGTCACCGTTATCGGCGTCATCATTGTTTCCAGGTTCAGTCATGTCCTGCTGCTCCGGCTTGTTCTCAGCGTTGCTGCCATCGTTATTCTCCTGATCGGCAGCACTGTCATCGGCATTCTGCGGCGATTGCGATGAATCTGCATCTTGCTGTTGTTGCTCCTGTATCATTTTTTCCAGCAGTTCAAGATTGGCTTTGGCGTCTTCATGGTGCGGGTCTTGTTGCAGCACGTCGCGGTAGGCATCGATGGCCTGCTGCAACTCACCGGCGCGTGCGAGTGCATTGCCACGATTATAGCGGGCTTCGAGTGTGCCGGATTCGGCGAATGCCTGCGCCGCGGCGCTATAATCACCGGCTTCATACAACGCCATGCCGCGCCAGCCGGGGTCACGGAATTGCTGCGCGGCAGTCTGCGCATCGCCCTGCTGCAAATGATTGTGCGCCTGCTGGTCGGCGCGCAGCCATAAATCATTCCAACCGAACGCATGCGCCGGTGGTGGTGTGATCAAGACGGCGGCAAATCCGAGCAGCCAGCCGCGCCGGAATGCCGCGGCGGCGAGCAGTAATACCACCGGCATCAGCCAGACACCATACTCCACCCAACGCGTAACGCCGCCCACATTGCGTTCGACCGGATTAAAATGGCTTGCTGTACTGATTTCCGGCAACAACCGGTTCAGATCTGTATCGTCAGTTGTCAATCGGCTGAATGCGCCGCCACCGGCACGAGCGATTTCTTCCAGCGGTCCGGCATCGAAGCGTGTCACCTCGGCAATGCCGTTATTCATGATCGCACCGCCGGATTCCGTGCCGACACCGAGGATGGAAAGCGTATGACCCCGTTCGCGCAACTGGCGTGCCTGGGCAAGTGCAGCGGCAGGATCGTCAATGCCGTCGGTGATGAGTAGCAGCTCACCCTGTCCGACACCTTTCAGCGTGAGCAATTCTCTCGTCATCTGTAAGGCGGGCGCGGCGGAGTCACCTTGCGCCGGAATGATTTCCGTATTCAGTGCCGTGATCAGATTGCGGATGGTTGCAGTGTCTTCGGTAAGCGGCGTGACAATATGCGGTTCGCCTGCAAAAACAACCAGACCGTTACGGCCTTCGCGGGATCGCTCGAGAATGTCGCTGATTTTAAAGCGCGCCCGTTCGAGGCGCGAGGGCGTCAGGTCGCGCGCATCCATCGATGGTGACAAATCGAGAATCAGAATACGCGACAATTGCGCGCGCCAGACCGGTTCAGGCTGGCGTTCCCACACCGGGCCGGCGAGTATGAAGACGGTCAGCAGCCAGCCTGAGGCAAGCAGCACGAATGGCAGACGTGCCGATTTCCCGGGTGATTCCAGCCATAAGC
The DNA here is from genome assembly GCA_020852475.1 of Nitrosomonas sp. Taxonomy (GTDB): domain Bacteria; phylum Pseudomonadota; class Gammaproteobacteria; order Burkholderiales; family Nitrosomonadaceae; genus Nitrosomonas. Next base: position 3,841 of record JADZAR010000081.1, on the reverse strand, counting down.
GGGACAATAACTGCGGATCAAACGCGGCATGCCAGGCACTGCCCGAAGACTGTCTGCGCCAGCGCAAAATCAGCAGCCAGAGTGCTGGAATGAGCGCCAGAAACCAGAGTGGACGTAAAAAATGAAATTCTTCCATAAAAGATATTGCTTTTTACCAGCGCCAGACAAGCAGAAAGCTCATGAGCAACCCGAGACCCAGCGGCCAGATAAACAGTTCATCCGTCGGACGAACGATGCGGTTGCCTTTCAACGTGGGCTCGAGCTGATCGAGCCGTTGATAAATCATCTCCAATGTATCCTTGTCCGTGGCGCGAAAATACTGTCCGCCGGTAAGATCGGCGATGGCCCGCAAAGTTTCTTCATCGAGATCGGCTGCCGGATTAATCATGCGCATGCCAAAGAAACCCTGAACCTGACGCGGTTCTCCGCCCACGCCGATGGTATAAATCCGCAGTTTTTGTTGCGCGGCGAGTTCGGCGGCTTTGCGCGGCTGTACATGACCAGCGTTGTTGGCGCCGTCGGTAAGCAACACCAGCACGGCTTCTTCTCCGGCGTGCTGCAGATACTTCAAATGCTTGATCGCCATGCCGATAGCGTCACCGATAGCGGTTTCCCGCCCTGCGATGCCGATTACCGTGTCCTGCAACAAGTTGGCCACGGTGGTGTGATCAAATGTCAGCGGCGTCTGGAGATAGGCCTCGCTGCCAAATAGAATCAGGCCGATGCGGTCGCCTTCGCGGCGGCGGATAAAGTCACCGGCTACCTGCTTGACGACTTCCAGTCGATTGGTATGCCCGCCATCAAGGTCTGCGATTTCCATACTGCCGGATACATCGACGGCGAGTATCAGATTGCGCCCGGTTTCAGGCAGTTCAGTTTCTTTGCCCAGCCACTGCGGCCGTGCCGCCGCGCTCACCAGCAGCAACCAGCACAACAGTAAACTCCATGCGCGTATCGAGCGTAATCGCAGGCGGCTGGACGGCGTGACCGATTTTTCCGCATCGACCTGCAGGAAAGGCGCAAACAATACACCCGGATTGATGTCTGTTGCGGGCGGCAGGAAGCGCCGGACAAACCAGGGTAAAAAAAGTAGCAAAAACATCCAGGGCCAGGCGAATTCAAACATGCATGTTTTTATTTTAGTGGCGTGTTGACGCTGATCCAGCGACGCGCCAATGCGATTAATTGATCCGGATCGGCGGGCTGTTTCTGATAGGGTGCAAACTGAAGCGCTCGTCCCGGTCCATGCGAGAATTGCCCATTGCCGCCATGGGCATCGAGAAAATCAAGCCAGGCCTGCCCGGACAGCACAGCGACTGTTTCTGCCGGCCAGCAGGCCAGTGCATAGCGTTTTAGCAGCTGATTCAGCACGGCAACGGGTTGGTCTATCGTGTTCCGGTTTGTATTCAGTAATTCGAGTTCTTTCAAAGCCGCGTATTTAGGCGCCATGCGTTTGTAATAGCGGTAAATCAGATAAATCGTCGTGGCGGCAATGATCAGCGCAAGATACCAGCCCGGTGCGGGCGGCCACCAGCCGACTGGAGGCGGGGCATGAAGCGGACGCAGCGCAGCGAGTGGATCGGCATCCATCATAGGCTTTTTCCCTGCCGTGACAATCCCGTGCGTAGTGTCTGCAATAGGGGATCGCTGGTGGCGATATCCATAAAATGAATGGTGTGACGCAGGCACAGATTGCGGATTTCCGTGCGGTGGTGCTGAAATTGCGCCTGCCATTGCGTTACCGTTGCGGCGTGACGGGTATCGATGGTCATGCGCCGCTGATTGATACCCAGGCGATAAATCTCGGGGGGCGGTGGCGTCATCTCCAGCGGATCATAAAGAAACGCTGCGATAACATCATTATGCTGCGCCAGTGTGCTTAAATGCCGCTCTGCCGCATCGCCGGCTTCCCTGAAATCACTGAATATGACAATCAGGCTGCCCGGCAGGGCAATACGCGCCATGCGCGCCAGTGCGCGATCCATGCGTCCCGGCATGATGCCAGCCGGACGGTCTGGTTGCAGCTGCACCATGCTGCGCAGCAAGTGCAGCAGCCCCGATTCGCGCGCTGCCGGCTGGACTTCACGATGCGCCTCGGCAGCCTGAACGATGCCGCCGACACGGTCGCCAGCGCGTACCGCAGCCCAGCCTGTCAGCGCGCTCAGACGGCCTGCGAGCACCGATTTATATTGCACACGGCTGCCAAAATACATGCCCGGATGCAAATCAATCAGTAACATTACCGGGCGTTCGCGTTCTTCACGGAACAATTTGGTATGGGGTTGCCCACGTCGCGCGGTGACGCGCCAGTCAATTGTGCGCGCGTCATCGCCAGCCTGATACGCGCGTACTTCGTCAAATTCCATACCGCGGCCATGGTAAACCGAAAGATAACCGCCAGCCTGTGCGGATAACACCCGCCTGCGTGCACCGAGTTCCAGTCCGCGTGCCGCGGCGCGCAAGCGGATAAGCTGATTGAGTTCAAGCGCAGTGCCTTCGCTCATGGCGCCGGTACGCTGACCAGAATCTGATCAATGCATTGCTGGGCGGTGATGCCTTCCGCTTCCGCCTCGTAATTGAGCAGAATGCGGTGACGCAACGCATCGGCAGCAACTGTCTGTACGTCTTCCGGCGTAACGAAGTCACGCTCAGCCAGCCACGCCATGGCGCGTGCGGCGCGTTCGATCGCGATCGCGCCGCGCGGACTGGCACCCCAGCGTATCCAGCTGGATAGCTCCTGGCCATATTGCACTGGATTGCGCGTCGTTTCGATGAGTTCAACGATATATTCCTCAACCGCTTCGGCCAGATGCAGTTGCATGATTTCGCGCCGTGCGGTAAATACCTGTTCCTGGCTTACTTTCTTGACGCTGTGCGGAGGGGTGTGTTCCAGCGTGCACAGCGCTTCATGACGCACCAGTTGCAGTATTTTCCGGCTGGTGTCCTTGTCCGGATAGGTCACGCGTACATGCAGCAGAAAGCGGTCCAGCTGCGCCTCGGGCAGTGGATAAGTGCCTTCTTGTTCAATCGGATTCTGCGTAGCCATGACTAAAAACAGCGGCGGCAAAGGATAGCTTGCGGCGCCGACGGTAATCTGCCGCTCTTCCATTGCTTCGAGCAGGGCGGATTGTACCTTGGCCGGTGCGCGATTGATTTCATCAGCGAGTATGACGTTATGAAAAAGCGGTCCTTTGTTGAAGGTGAAACTGCCGGTTTCAGGATGAAATACATCACTGCCGGTCAGATCGGCGGGCAATAAATCCGGCGTGAACTGAATGCGGTGAAAATCCGCTTCCAGACAATTGGCCAAAGACTTGATGGCGCGTGTTTTCGCCAGGCCGGGCGCGCCTTCCAGTAACAAATGCCCATCGCACAGCAAAGCCAGCAGTAGTCGTTGAATCAATGTCTGCTGGCCGACGATCTGTTGCTCTATATCATGATAGAGTCGAGCAAAAGCTTCTCTACAGGTTGTGTTGGTCATTTTCAGGCATGTCCTGTGTTTCGGGGATATTCCAAGGTTTTTTGGAATCTTCCGGTTGTGATAAGTTCCAGTCAAATGGGAAGACAAATTCACTGCGTGACACAGTATAAGACGATATGCCGCTGTTTGAGAAATTGCATTGCTGAGATCGGACGGAAACCGAGGAGTTGAATCAGTAATTACGCTGTGCTTCCGCTGCCTCAGTCAGTTAACGAATACATGCGCATTCCTGCCGTGAAAGACGGTTCCGGAATTTCATGATTGAAGAGAAATGTTCTGAATTCTTCCCTGGTCATCGGCTTCGCGAACAGAAAGCCCTGGCCATAGTCGCATCCCATCTTGAGCAATAACTGGCGCTGT
>JADZAR010000080.1 GCA_020852475.1 Nitrosomonas sp. | reverse complement strand
GACTTTGTACCGTCCGCTACCGCCAATGTGTAATCTGCACAAGGAGATAAAATCATGATGACAAATACCGGAAATAGCCTTACACAAGGCCAATTCTCATTTTTACCGCCGCTCACCGACAAGCAAAAGACATTCGGGCCAGCCGGGTTTTCATTGAAGGAAAAAAAGACAATCAGACAACGCGTAGCGACACGTAAGGGAATCGAGTGAATTGGATGATACGTTATCTCACCCATTGCGCATTTATCCCAAACGAATTGATGCTTGCTGCTATAACCGGGGACGCCTTGCCTTGCTGCGATTAGGTTGTCCGCTACGTGTCCCCTTGTTGCAGCATCGCGGTTTAGAAGTCATATTGGATAAAGCAGCGTGGTTATGTGTCGACAGCACCGCCGGAGACCAACCGGTAATGGCTTGGCGCAAATTCCAAGTTAGCGGAAGAAACAACTTGCACCAACCGGTCGCGTGCGAACTATGGCTTTATCATAGCTGCGCCGGATTGGTTATGGGATCGGCCTTGGATGATTTGGAAAGAACTCTAAAAAAAAATGTACTTTGAAACACTGTTATCCTCTCGAGTTTTCCCTTCAAAACCAAGCGAGCCGGTTGGTTATCATACAGATAGCGAACAGCAAGCGGGTTGCGCCGCAGAATTCAAACAGACTTGGAAATACGTTCAAGACAATCGAAGCAAGACAGAAACAGCGGACACAGCAGCGTTGAGTTACAACACATAGCGCGCAAGATCCTCGCTCTGTGACAAATCCTGCAACCGTTCGTCAACATAGGTGGCATCAATCTCTATGGTTTTCCCGCTGTATTTCGGTGCATCATATGAAATTTCCTCGAGCAATCTTTCCATGACCGTATGCAGACGCCGCGCACCAATGTTTTCGGTTTTATTGTTGACTGAAAATGCTATCTCGGCCAGACGTTTGATACCTTCGTCGGAAAATTTAAGTTCGACCCCTTCCGTTTTGAGCAGGGCTTCATATTGACGTGTCAGGCAGGCATCAGTATTGGTCAGAATCTGCTCAAAATCGCTGACACTCAAGCTGGCGAGCTCCACTCTGATCGGAAAACGCCCCTGCAATTCAGGAATCAGATCGGATGGCTTGGTCAGATGGAATGCCCCGCTGGCCACAAAAAGAATGTGATCGGTCCTGATCATGCCATACTTGGTTGAAACGGTCGTACCCTCGACCAGCGGCAGCAAATCCCGCTGCACACCCTGGCGGGAAACTTCCCCTCCCGAGCTCTGACCTGACCGGCTGGTGATCTTGTCGATTTCATCGAGAAAAACAATGCCATTTTGCTCGACATTATGAACCGCGCTTAATTTCAGCTCTTCGTCATTAATCAACTTGGCGGCTTCTTCTTCGAGCAGCAGTTTTTTAGCTTCCCGGATGGTCAAACGGCGCGATCTTTTTTTCTCACCGCCAAAATTTTGGAACATACCCTGAATCTGTGAAGTCAGATCTTCCATTCCAGGTGGCGCAAAAATTTCCATGCTGGCTTTCGGCGCAGCGATTTCAATGTCAATTTCCTTGTCATCCAGACTGCCTTCGCGCAGCATTTTGCGAAATTTCTGCCGTGTCGAATTCTCCTGTTCACTCGCATCAGCATGCGAATCAAAACCACGCGCCGGAGGCAGAAGCGCATCCAGTATACGTTCCTCCGCGGCATCCTCGGCCAGTGGCAGTCGCTTTCGAGTCTCTTTCTCGCGTGACTGCTTGATAGCGGTTTCAACCAGATCACGGATAATCGAATCGACGTCGCGGCCAACATAACCTACTTCGGTGAATTTTGTCGCTTCGATTTTGATGAAGGGCGCATCGGCAAGTTTAGCCAGCCGCCGGGCAATTTCTGTTTTGCCGACACCGGTCGGCCCTATCATCAGAATATTTTTAGGCGTGATTTCCTGACGTAATGGATCAGCTACCTGCTGTCTGCGCCAGCGGTTTCTCAGCGCGATCGCTACTGCGCGTTTAGCCGAGTGCTGTCCGATGATATGTTTGTCCAGCTCATGGACAATTTCCTGTGGCGTCATTTGAGACATAGTATTATCTGTTTGTGTTTATTTGATTTTTTTATCAGCAGGGCGATGCATGGAAACCTGTTTCTTTAGGGATATCCTTTAATAGTTAATCGTTTCTATCACATGATCCTGATTGGTATAAATGCATAAATCCCCGGCTATGGTCAGCGCCTTGCTGACGATATCCCTGGGTGACAAATCGGTATTTTCCAGCAATGCGCGCGCGGCGGCTTGTGCGTACGCGCCTCCGCTGCCAATTGCCGCTAATCCGTACTCGGGTTCGATGACATCTCCCGCACCGGTAATAATCAGCGTAGCATCCTCACTAGCCACAACAAGCATGGCCTCGAGTCTGCGCAAAATACGATCGGTACGCCAGTCTTTGGCAAGTTCAACCGCCGAACGCATCAGGTGACCCTGATGCGCTTCCAGCTTGCCCTCAAACCGTTCAAATAAAGTAAACGCATCGGCTGTTCCGCCGGCAAAGCCAGCCAGAATTTTTTCATGATAAAGCCGGCGCACTTTGCGCGCGCTTGATTTGGCAACGACGGCACCCAGTGTAACCTGTCCATCGCCACCAAGCGCAACCTGTTTTCCACGTCTTGCGGATACGATTGTCGTCATTGTGTTCTTATACCGAAAACAAAAGGCCTATTATACTGCATAAAGACAGGGCTAATACTGCTCTAAAGTGCGCATTGCCATTAGCAGCAGTCTACCAAGCTCTGATATTACCCAGCACAAGGCGACGCATTATTTCTTTTTGGCGCGCGGATGCGCTGCATCGTAGATCTTGCTCAGATGCTGAAAATCAAGATGCGTGTAAACCTGGGTCGAGGTAATATGCGCATGCCCCAGCATTTCCTGTACGGCGCGCAAATCACCGCTGGATTGCAAAAGATGTGAAGCGAAGGAATGCCGCAGCATATGGGGATGCACATTCTGGTGCAGACCCTGTT
>JADZAR010000079.1 GCA_020852475.1 Nitrosomonas sp. | reverse complement strand
ACGACGGCGTCGAACAGGATGAAAGAAACGGCCTGACCCCTCTCGGACGTATCGTTCGGGATGCCTGGGTTTTCGGGTTTCTGCCGGAGTCGGAAACCTGCGCAGGATGGGATCATGGGCAAATGCAGAGTCTTTATGAAAAAGTCTATGCTGCGTGGGAACCCTACGCGCACCTGCCCAGCCGTTTACCCAACGAGCTGCGTGAAAGGCATGCCAGAATTTATGATCAGGCGATAACGGCCGCGCGGGCAAAAGGCTGGGACCCCGAACTGGATGAGGATGATTAATTGGCAGGTTTTCCAGACCCGCGGAACGGAATAATATGCGCGGAACCTTTGATCGGTGCTTTATCGGCCAGCACTCGCAATGCCGACGGAAATTCGCTTTGCAGGCGCGTCATAATATCCGCAGCACCCGCCGAATGCGCGCGATAAAATACCGCCTGATAAGCAACCGGCTGATCCAGCGCATCGCGCTCATGCCGCTTGAAATCCCGCCAGGCAATGTCGATCCAGCATTTGCGTTCGCCATCGATAAAAACAAACTCTTCAGCATCAATAATTGCCATATACTGCATGCTGCGAATGGGTACAAACAGATGGCTGCCGCCACTGCGCGCAAGCAGCGTGATGGCCAGATTATAGGTGTTTGCCGGCAACTGACGCGATTCGCGGCTGATTTCTTCGTCTCGGTAACAGGTGATTTCCATAGCTGCTGTCCAGTAAACAAGTTTAAGTATTTCTGGTATTGAAGCCGAATCGCATTCATTCGTCAATGATCAACCGCCAGTAAAATACAACCGATCACAATACTCCGTAACCTATCGCTATAAATCAAATGATGACCCAGAATCGACTTTTCAATGGCCTTCTTGCAAAACTGGGACCGGGACTGCTGTACGCAGGCGCGGCGGTCGGCGTTTCTCATCTGGTGCAATCAACCCGCGCCGGCGGCATGTTCGGGTTCGAATTGATCATCGCCATTATTGTCATTCATCTGATTAAATACCCGTTTTTTGAATTCGGACCGCGCTATACCGCGGCAACCGGAAAAAACATTCTGCACGGCTACCACAAACTGGGCGGCTGGGCAGTCTGGATTTACCTGTTGATGACCATTCTAACCATGTTCATCATTCAGGCCGCGGTTACTGTGGTCACCGCCGGATTGTTCACGCATATCTTCGGTTTCGAAGAATTGGGCGGGCATGAACCGCAGGTTGTCGACGCGATTATCAGCAGTCTGATTCTGCTCGTCTGTTTTACGCTGCTGGCGAGCGGGCGCTATGTTCTGTTGGACAAACTGATCAAAATCATCATTCTGATTTTGTCGGTTACGACCATCGCCGCCGTCATCGCTTTGCTGTTTGACAATCCGGGACATTATTCATCCGCCACGGCGCATTTCGACATCACCGATGCCGTGCACCTGCTGTTTCTGGCCACATTTCTGGGCTGGATGCCGGCCCCGGTCGAAATTTCCGTCTGGCATTCGGTCTGGTCGGAAAGCAAAAATGAAACCGAAGGCAAGGTTACCAGTCTGAAAGAAGCGCTTTTTGACTTTCGCGTGGGTTTTATCGGCACCGCGTTTCTGGCGATATGTTTTCTGGCTATCGGCGCGCTGGTGATGTATGGCAGCGGCGTTGAATTCAAGGCTGGCGGCGCGGCGTTCGCGGAACAACTGCTGGACATGTACAAACAGGCGCTGGGCGACTGGGCTTACCCCATCGTCGCGATTGCCGCGCTTACCACCATGTTCAGCACCACGCTGACCTTGCTCGATGCGTTCCCGCGCACGATCGGCATGTCACTGGAATTGCTCGCGCCACAACAATTCCAGCACCGCAAAAATCGCTCCATTTATATCTTCTGGCTGCTGGTCACCATTACAGGCACACTTTTTCTGCTGTTTTTCTTTACCCCTTCCATGGGTGAAATGGTCAAGGTCGCCACTGTCGTCGCATTCGTTGCAGCGCCCGTTCTGGCCATACTCAACACGCTGGTGATGTTCGACAAATCAATCCCCGAACCTTATCGCCCCGGAAAAATAATGCTCGCCTGGTGCATGCTTGGTTTGGCGGCTTTGATCGGCTGTTCGATCGGCTATCTGGTGCTGATGTAAATCAACATCGACCCAATGGCCGGTGGTGGATCGATTTTCCACGTTCCACCGCAAACCCTTGGTGATCAGACATTCTGAAACTTTCCTGTCCAATGCCGCGCAATTCCGCCGAAACCAAAAAAACCGACACGCATCGAAATCTCAAGACAATTGCATCGCTCTTGCCCTATTTGTGGGAATTCAAGACGCGCGTCATTCTTGCGCTGAGCCTGCTGATTCTGGCAAAACTGGCAAATGTCTCCGTGCCGCTGGTGCTGAAGGAAATTGTCGATGCGCTGAATCAACCGCAGGCAGTTCTGGTACTGCCGGTTTTTCTGTTGATCGGATACGGTGTGTTGCGTTTGTGCAGCACGTTGTTCGGTGAGTTGCGCGACGCGGTATTTGCCAAAGTGACGCAACGCGCCATACGGCGTATCGCCACCCGTGTTTTCGCGCATCTGCACGCATTGTCGCTGCGTTTTCATCTGGAACGGCAGACCGGCGGCGTATCACGGGACATTGAACGCGGCACGCGCGGCATCTCGTTTCTGATGAATTTCATGCTGTTCAATATTCTGCCGACGCTGCTGGAAATCATCCTGGTCATGGCGATTCTGATCAAACAATATGACATGCTTTTCGCTGTCATTATCTTTATCACATTGCTGGCGTATATCGCCTTGACCCTGATCGTCACCGAATGGCGCATGATATTCCGGCGCACCATGAACACCATGGACTCCAAGGCCAACACACAGGCAATCGATAGTCTGCTCAATTATGAAACCGTGAAATACTTCGGTAACGAGACATGGGAAAGCAGGCGCTACGATGAGCATTTGCAGACCTGGGAGAAAGCGGCTATTCGCAATCAGGTTTCGCTCGCCGCGCTCAATTCGGGACAAAGCGCCATTATCGCGATCGGCATGACGCTGCTCATGTTTCTGGCCGCCGACCATGTCATGCAGGGCACCATGACGATCGGCGATCTGGTGCTGGTCAATGCGTTTTTACTGCAACTGTATATGCCGCTGCATTTTCTCGGATTTGTCTACCGGGAAATCAAGCATTCGCTCGCCGATATGGAGCGCATGTTCTCCCTGCTCGACGAAAATCGCGAAATTCAGGACAAACCGGGTGCAGGCGCGTTGCAACTGCAAGACAAAAAACCAGCCACTATTCGCTTTGATCATGTCAATTTCAGTTATGACGCCAACCGGCAGATTTTATTTGACGTCAGTTTTGAAATTCCAGCCGGGCGGAATATTGCCGTGGTCGGACACAGCGGCTCCGGAAAATCAACGCTGGCGCGCCTGCTGTTTCGCTTTTATGATGTGCAATCCGGCGTCATAACCATTGACGGTCAGGATATCCGCGACATCACCCAGCAGAGTCTGCGCGCAGCGATCGGCATCGTGCCGCAGGATACGGTGCTGTTTAACGACAGCATTTATTACAATATCGCATACGGCCGTCCCGGTGCCACGCCGGAAGAAGTATACGCCGCAGCAAAATCAGCCCATATCCATGACTTTATCGACGCATTGCCGGATAAATATGCAACCGTCGTCGGCGAGCGTGGACTGAAACTTTCCGGCGGCGAAAAACAACGCGTCGCGATTGCGCGTACACTACTGAAAAACCCGGCGATTCTGATTTTTGACGAGGCCACTTCAGCACTGGACTCACATGCCGAGAAACAGATACAGTCGGAATTGAAACGTATCGCACAGAATCGCACGACACTCACTATCGCACACCGGCTGTCGACCATCGCCGATGCCGACCAGATTCTGGTCATGGATAGCGGCCGCATCATCGAATACGGCAGACACCCGCAGTTACTCGCCGCCGGCCAAACCTACGCGCGCCTGTGGACGCTGCAACAGCAGGAACAGCAGAAGCAACTGCACTAATCCTTTACATGCGCAGTGCGCTTCATAGTTCCGGCGTCCCGCCCAATCAAGCCGTGATTTTTCGCGGGTTGTTGTGTATCATTGATCCCATAGGCATCAAGGTCAACCGGATCAAGGCCTTAACATTATGATTAAATAACAATAGTTTCGTAAGCATACTGATT
>JADZAR010000078.1 GCA_020852475.1 Nitrosomonas sp. | reverse complement strand
TTGCCCTTGATCTGGGCACCACATCGGTCAAGGCGGCGCTACTCGATCGCAACGGCACGCTTTGCCATATCACCCGTTTTTCCGCACCGGCGATCAATCACGCACAGGACTGCTACGAAAGTGACGCGTTGCGTTACGCTGAAACCGCCGAACAGGTACTGGCGCGGTGTCTGGCTTATACAAACGAGCGCCCGCCGCTGGGATTATGCAGCCAGCGCTCATCATTCCTGATCTGGGACAAACGCAGCGGACAACCGGTCACCTCGCTGATATCCTGGCAGGACGGGCGTGGAAAGCGCTTCCACGACGCCCCCGGGAACGCCGGAACAACGATCCCGGCGTTAACCGGACTGCGCCTAACACCCTATTATTTCGCTCCCAAGCTGAGCGTTTTGCTGCGCGAGAATCCCGCATGGCGCGAGAAATTGGAACAACAGGAATGGCTCGCCGGCACACTGGACACTTTTTTGATCTGGCGCTGGACGGATGGACGCGCTTTCTGCACTGACGCTTCGATGGCCGCGCGCACATTGCTGATGGATGTGCACCAACTGCGCTGGTCGCAGGCGCTGTGCGATCTGTTCGGCATTCCGTTGCATATTCTGCCGCGGATCACTCCCTCGGCCGGACTGAATCTGCCCTTACGCAACGGCCTGACGTTGCAAGCCAGCGTTGGCGATCAATCCGCCGCGCTGCTGGCCGGTGTGCCTGACGATAAAACCACCGCGCTGGTCAATCTCGGCACCGGCGGATTTGTCATTCGTTTTCTGGATGCAACTGTCCATCCCCCGGAAGGCTATCTGCACACACTGGTTTATCAGGATCGTGGCAAACCGGCCAGTATGGCCAGCGAAGGCACGTTGAATTCGATTTCTGCGGCCTTGTCGCCTTATCCGTTTCGTGAATGCATTATCGAAGATCTGGCCGGTAGCGGGATTTTCTGCCTTGCGGAACCCAGCGGCCTGGGCGCACCGTATTTCTCCAATCATCTCGGGCTTTATTTCTCGGAACCGGTGGCGCATCTGTCGCCCCGGCAAATCGCCGCTTTATTGCTCGAAGCCATTGTTTTCAGAGTAGCGGAGATTCTCGAGTCATTCCACCGGCAGGCGCCGCTTACCCGGATTTATCTTTCGGGCGGACTTTCTGAATTACGTTGTCTGCAATACGGCATCGCCCAATGCGTTCCGCTTCCGGTTCATCATCTGCAACAAAAAGAAACCAGCCTGCTTGGCGCGGCCATGCTCGCCGCAAACCTCAGAACCCGGCAACTTTCCTATGCGGTAAAAATAGATGCCGGCCCGCCCAATCGCACGTTGCAACAGAAATACCGGCACTGGAAAACCTGGCTGGGCGGATTGGCCGGAACGCGGAATAATCCTGACTGAATTATTGGAATACAATGACATGGCAGACAACACCCACCCCATCCGGCTGATCATTCACGGCGGCGCAGGCGATATCCGGCGCGAGCGGCTGAAAACGGAGCGCGAACACGCGTTTACCGAAGTGATGAAACAATCGCTGCAGGCAGGCTATGCCGTGCTTGTCGCGGGCGGCAGCAGTATTGACGCCGTAATTGCAGCGATCGTAGTGATGGAAGACTCGCCCTTATTCAACGCGGGCAAAGGCGCGGTTTTCAGCCATGAAGGGCGTAACGAGCTGGATGCGGCAATCATGGACGGCGCTTCACTGCGCGCGGGAGCGGTCGCCGGCGTCACGACCCTGCGCAACCCCATCCGCGCCGCGCATGCCGTCATGACCCAAAGCCGGCATGTCATGCTCATTGGTCAAGGTGCGGAAGCCTTCGCGGGCGAGCAAGGATTGGAAATCGTCGATCCGGTGTATTTTTTCGATCAGCATCGCTGGAATCAGTTACAGAAAGCCATCACCCGGGAACAGATCGCGCTGGATCACGATATGGATGACGAGGCACAGCCTGCGAACGATGAGAAACACGGTACCGTTGGCGCCGTGGCGCTCGATCGTCAGGGGAATCTGGCTGCCGGCACCTCGACGGGTGGACTGACCAACAAACGTTATGGCCGGGTCGGCGACACGCCGGTTATCGGCGCAGGAACCTATGCCGATAACCGCTCGGTTGCGGTATCTGCAACCGGAACCGGCGAAATGTTCATCCGCACGGCGGCGGCATTCAATACGGCATCACAGGTGCGTTTGCTCGGCAAGCCGGTCGCCGATGCGGCGGATATCGTTCTAGCGGAAATTGCCGCCATCGGTGGCGAAGGCGGCCTTATCGCGCTGAACGAGCAAGGCGAATACGCCATGCGCTTCAACACGCGCGGCATGTTCCGCGGCGTGATTTACGATGAGGGCATTGCACACGTGGATTTTTAACACCCTGTAAAGCATACCTCACAACCGCTTAAATCCAGATTCCGCTCTCCGTGCGCCTGTTTGGCTATTGCGGTATTAAGGCTGCTTTCCAGCTCACGCCAAAAGCGCAATTCCTTCAGATTGTCCCTGTGGCTGCTGATCGTGCTGTCTTGCTGGGACGTCGTGCGAAATGCGGATTAATATTTCGCCGCTTATCCGGAGCGTTGAACAATTGCTTGCCTTTACGGTGTCCTGGTGCACTATTTTTCTTGTTGCCGTCATTATGCCGGCTGACTTTACTGCGCGGCTCCAGACCGGGAATGATATGCGAAGCAATAGAATGTCCCGTGTAGCGTTCGATGCGCTTTAAATGGATACTGTCTTTGCTGGAAGCAAAAGAAACAGCGATGCCGGTCGCGCCAGCGCGTCCTGTCCGGCCGATGCGGTGCACGTAATCTTCCGCGAATTTAGGCAAATCAAAATTGATGACATGTGTAATGTCGGAAATATCAATACCTCTTGCAGCGACATCGGTAGCCACCAATATGCGCAAATCGCCTTTTCTGAGCTTTGTTAACGTTCGATTGCGTTCACGCTGATTCATATCGCCATGTAATGCTGCAGCGGTGTGTCCGTCCGCATATAAATTGTCCGCGATGAGGTCGGCGTTACGTTTTGTGGCAGTGAATACAATCGCCTGCTTTAAACCGGCGTCACGCAAGACATGATTCAGAAGTTTGTTTTTGTGCGTGAGATCGTCCACATAATGCAGGCGCTGTTCGATATGATCAAGTTTTGTCTGACGGTCTGCTATTTGTATCCGTTTAGGGGTGTTGAGCAATTGCGCGGCAACTTTCTCGATAGCCGGATCCAGCGTTGCAGAGAACAAAACGGTCTGCCTGCCTTGTGGCAGGCACGAAGCAATCTGTTTGATATCCGGCAGGAATCCCATGTCAAGCATCCTGTCGGCCTCGTCCAGGATAAGTGTCTGCAAGCGGGAGAAATCAACACGCCCGCGCTGGATATGATCGATCAGTCGTCCTGGCGTAGCGACCAGAATATCGACAGGTTGTGATAACAACTTGTTCTGCAGCGGATAAGGCATGCCGCCGAGAATGCTGATAACCTTCGTGCGAGGCGTATATTTGCCATATTTTTTGGCGGCATCTGATACCTGGTCGGCCAGTTCACGCGTTGGCGTCAAGACCAGAATGCGCGGCCCGCGTCCGTTTGTTTTGCTGGGCGCTGTTAAATGATGTAGTGCAGGGAGCATGAAAGCTGCCGTTTTACCGGTGCCGGTTTGTGCTGAGGCAATGATGTCGGTGCCGGAAATAAGCTCCGGTATAGCCTGTTCTTGTATCGGTGTCGGCGTGCTGTAACCGGCTTCGTGAACGGCTTTCAGAATTAAAGGATGCAAATTGAGATTTTCAAATGACACGGTGTTTCCTAAATGAATTTAAAGAAGCTGAATTGTTCAGCAACAATATAATGAATAAAAGTGATACAGAAATGAAATGCTGACGCTCATCGTTTTTTTTAACCATACGCAGATGGATAAACGTGCGCAGTGTTTAAGAAAGATAGCCGAAAGCTGATACAAGAAGAGGAACGGCGAGTGCGCGAACGAATAAATAATGCAGCGCGGCGATTATAGCATAACTGAGTTTTGTTAAATAAATTATTATGCGTTCTAAACCGGTAGGAATACTTGAATTGAAAAAACTGCTGTACTTAGGTTTGGCAGATTTCTATGGTTATAATACTTTGAAGCCGCATGCGGGAATTAAGTAATGTTGTTCAGCATGAGAAAATCCAATAACCTGTGTATGTCCAAACATCTCCTGTGAATTTCACCAATCGTGCATATCCGAAAACACACTGTATTACCTGAAGAATTTCCAGAAGCCTGGGCGTCCGGCTGGGGCAAGGATGAATACGGGCTATGGATGGCGTTTACCTACAAAGGCGTGCGACAGGCATTCCGCTGGTGCGAACCGGGGACGTTTTTGATGGGTTCGCCGGAGAATGAGTCGGAGCGTTATGGTGATGAATTGCAGCATGAAGTGACCTTAACCAAGGGGTTCTGGATTGCGGATACACCGGTGACACAGGCTTTGTGGACGGTTGTAATAAGCGATGATTATAAAAATCCAAGTCATTTTCAGGATGAAGAGCGGCCGGTTGAAAATGTCAGCTGGGATGACGCGCAAGCGTTTATCGATAAAATGAACGGGCTGAAGGCGGAATTAAAGCTTTGCCTGCCGACCGAAGCACAGTGGGAATACGCCTGTCGGGCAGGAACCACAACACCTTTTAGCTGGGGTGGTCAGATCGATTCGTCGTTGGTTAATTTTAATGGTGATTATCCCTACAATAATGGCAGCAAAAGCGAAAATCGACAACAAACCGTTGATGTAAAAGCTTTGCCGTGCAATGACTGGGGATTGTACCAGATGCATGGCAATGTGTTGGAATGGAGTCGGGATCGGTATGGCGATTACCCGTCAGGGCCAGTGACTGATCCACAAGGCCCGGATAACGTAGGAGGCAACCGCGTGTTGCGTGGCGGCTCGTGGCTCCACGGCGGCAGGCATTGCCGTTCTGCTAATCGCTACTTCAACGATCCGTCCCGCCGCCTCGACTTCCTCGGTTTCCGTCTTGCCCGAGGTCACTGAGGTGTAGGGTGCAATAACCAACGGGCATTACACCATTGCACGTGACTCCATGGTGCAATGCGCTGCGCTTATTCGCACCCTACCTGTCGCGCGGCGGAGCGCAGGGAGGTGGCAGCGGAGTGCTGGTTAACAATTATTGTGCATAAGATACATTCAGTTATTATTTGGAGTAATCTGATGAATATTCATTTGGTTTAGGGATTACATCGTGGGTAAACAATACATAAAATATGAAATAAATGGTGAATCAGTTTATGTGGAAGCAGAAACTATTTCATCTGAAATTGATGACGAGATAAGTCATGACGACGATGGTTTAATAGAAGGCGGTAAATTTGAAACAGCTTTAAAAGGGTTAAAACCAATTGCGAATGCGGTGATGGAAACCTTGAATGATTTAAACAATCCCTCGGAAATTTCGCTTGAAATGGGTATCAAGTTTGGCGCAAGAACCGGGGTGATTTTAGCATCGGCAGATACCGAAGCGACCATGAAAGTAACACTCAAATGGCATAAAAAATCCTGACCATGAGTGAGTTGCTGAATAAATGGGTTGCAAGAATCAGTAAGGCTACTGTTACTAGCGGCAAATTACAGCGTGGAAAGACCGTTGGCACTGGTTTTATTTCTGTTTACCCCTGGTTGATCACCTGTAACCATGTGGTCGCTGACTGTATCGGTAGAAAATCAACTGATACGCTGGAAACTGGCGAGATTTCAGGAATAGTGATCGATTTTCCCTTTTATCCAGAAAAAGTAAATGCCTTGTTTCAAGCCGAAATGGTGGCCAGTAAACCAAAGCTGACGTCACCTGATTGGGGTGACATTCACGATATTTCAATTCTAAAGCTGATGCTGACTGATGGTGGTGGCGTTGTTGAAGATGATGAGTGGGCATCAGAATGGAAATATGATCAATCTGGAAACTATGTTAATCAAGCAGTATCAGCAAAAGGGTTTTTTATTGAAAAAGGCAGTTTATTAGAAGGTAGCAGCATAACGAGTTGCTCGGATGGTTTGATTGAATTGGATTTAAATATCGATGAATCGATTGGGGGTGCAAGTGGCTCTCCGGTATGGAGTAAAGATGATTATTCGATTATTGGCATGCTCGCAAGTCAGCGTGGAGAAAATGCGCCAAATTTCAAATATAAGAAAGTGTACATGATACCGATGCATAAAATTCTGGATGCATGCCCAGAGCACAAAGCAGTGTTGCTTGCATATAAGGAAGTAAAATTAGATTTTGAAATAGGCAATGATGCCGAGATATTTCTGGTGAGTGCCCAAGACGAGATAATTTCTTGTTTAGGACCAGATCAAATCAAATATACACTTAATCTCTTCCTGACAAAACAGCAGTGGAATATGGATTTACTATCGGATTCAGTTGCATTGTGTGAGCGAATGCTTAACGAATGCCCCGGAAATGCGGCAAAGATGATTAGAAACCTCACAGTTTGCACACGAAAATCTCTTGAAAAACTCGAGCGAGAAGAAGATTTTAAAAAAGCGAAATATCTGATTAAGGATATGAAGAAAATAGTTTCGCTTTTATCTTTGTATGTTCTAAAGAAAGAAAATGTAACTCAATTACGGCGAGACATTGTATATTCCTCTGCACCAATCAATCTGTCTATTGCACATGAAACTTTGGGAAGCGCAGAGTTAGTGTCCGCAGCAAGAATGCAAGCAACACCACGTTTTCGTAAACATGAAAAGAGACCAACTGTACAGGGCCAATATGCTATTTCTCATTTTGATTTGGAGATTGGAATTGGCAAGAATGATAGCTGGATCGATGAAATAGGAAAAAAAATCTGGCGTGTCTTTTTTGACAAAAAATATGACGAATCATCCTATTCAAGACGGGATTTACGTGATCATGTCCGAAGAGAACTTTGTGCAGATGACCCGGAAAAGATCAATTGTTATCTTGTTGTGTCGATCAGCCCGCAGGATAAAAATGAGTCGCCTCTGCTGGATAAGAGCAACCGGCAGAAATTCAAGGGGGCATTTCCTGAGTTGCCTATTATTATTCTCGATAACACCAATGTTGAAGCCGCGTATATGGTTTCTGACCGGGATTTGATGGTTGAGCTTTATAAATTTTTAGACATGTGTGAAAGATATGACAATAGAAGTGACAGGCAATCAGATGGATAGACTGCAAACAGACATCGCCAAACTTGGCGCGGTAACGGAACTGAAGCTTCCGAAGTATGGTTCATGGCCGTCCACGGTGCACCAGTTTGACGAAAAAAGCATCAATGTGCTGAAAACAGCCTTGGCGGCGCGTAGACCCGCATTGCTGCGCGGAGAACCGGGTACTGGCAAAAGCCAGTTGGCGCATGCGGCGGCGGTGGCTTTGAGGCGTTTATTTGTTTATGAAGTGGTCAATGCGCATACCGAAGGGCAGGATTTGTTGTGGAAGTTCGATGCGGTCGGCCGTCTGGCGGAAGCGCAAACAATTAAGGATGGCGATGATAAAAAAACATTGCTCGATACCAAGCGCTTTATCTCGCCCGGCGTGCTTTGGTGGGCGCTGGATTGGAACACTGCTTATGATGTGTATCGAGACAGTCAATATCAATTGTCGTTGCCGGAGAAGCCAGCCGATTGGCAGCAAGCCGATGGTAGCGTGATCCTGATCGACGAAATTGACAAGGCCAATGCCGAGCTGCCTAATAGTCTGCTCGAAATTCTCGGCAATAATGCCATTGAAATTCCGTGGCTGAAAACAACAATTGGCGGCAAAGCCAACATCCCGCCGCTGGTGATCATCACAACCAACGAGGAACGCGAACTGCCTGCCGCATTCGTGCGCCGTTGCCTGGTGTTGAATCTGGATCTGCCCAAAGATGAGTCAGATTTGGTGAAATTGTTGATCGAGCGCGGGCAACTGCATTTTGGCGATCAATGTTTCCCTGAAGTACGCAAGAAGGCGGCCGAACAATTGATCAAAGACCGCAAAATTGCCAAAGAAAAAGGTGTGACGCCACCGGGTCAGGCGGAATATCTTGATATGTTGCGTGCCTTGTCGGTATTGGCGAAAACAGAAAAAGAACAATCGGACATGCTGGAACAGATCAGCGAATTTGCTTTGCGCAAATATCCGGTGATGCATGACAAGTGAAATAACCGACCCAATCGACCAGTCGTTTGTATGCGGAAAAAGCAGCATAAGCCGCGCAGAATTGTTATGGGGATTCTCAGCACTCGATTCCGGTCAGCATGAACAGATCGCGGACATACTCGGGTTTGAAAGATACCCGGAACCCAGCCGGAATAATGATCAACCTAATACTGGTATACAACCAGATCCAGGTAAAACAGACGAAGATAATGCCAGCGATCTTATCATTGATCCGCCACCCGTTACTGCAACCTCCTCTTCCTATTACCGCATTACATCCCGTGCGATCGATCAAACGCAAAACCATACTGGAACCGATGAACTGAGTCTTCCGGACTGGCTTACCCAGGCATCACCCACGCTATTGACCGAAACGGCGACACGCATACCGCTATGCCATCAAGTCAAACCTTTGTATACCGAACTCGCTGACTGGCCGCGCGTACTGCCTTTTCTGCAGAAAGTGCTGGGGGATCATGTCGATGGGCGCGGGCCGGATACGGCGCGGCTGGTTAAACAAGTCGCCAAGGGGGAAATGATCCGCCGTATTCCGCGCAAGCAACGGCATGGCTGGTCGCCCAAAGCGCGGATACTGATCGACATCAATGACGATAATTTTCCGTACCGGCGCGATTTTATGCATCTGCGCGACCGGCTGCTGCAACTGCGCGGCAATGAGGGGCTGGATGTGCAGTATATCTACGACGAACCGGGTGGTGCTATCGCGCGGTATGATCAGCAACGAGAAATCATCGAGCCGTGGCGATTACCCGAACCGGGTACGCCGATTCTTATCCTCAGCGATCTGGCCATGCAATCGCAATCGCGCCAATCACTGTATGCCTGGCTGGCGTTTGGACAAATGCTCAAGGCGCAGGGCTGGCGAGCAACCGTGTTGATGCCGGTTGCCGAGCGGAATATTGACTACCGCCTGCTGAGATATTTTGATTGTGTGGTGTGGGACCGGGCTAGCCGCTTCAAGCTGGTTAAAGGCGACTACCGGCCTGAAAAAGACAGACGCAATCATGCAGAGAGTATCGATCAACTGCTGTCATACTGTTTTGCCGGTGTTCGTGTTGATAGTGGTTTGCTGCGTGCGATCCGTTATTTGGTGCCGGACGGTTATGATATCGGGCATGAAACTGAAATCTGGCGGCATCAGGTTGTGGTTCATGAAGGAGACGAATGGGGTTGGCTGGCTGACAGCAAATCAGGTTATCTGACAGATGCACAATGCCTGATTGCAGATTTGTCGTTTGAACAAAAACAAAAACTGGTAGAACTGGTTGGCCGCTATCACGCGCAATATCCTGACGAGCTGTATTTTGAAGCGATGTACAACCTGAAGCTGCTTGGATTAACGTTGCCGGATGACGTGGATGACGTGGATGCCGCAACGGAAACATTCATGCAGGAGATGGTCGCCACTTACCGTGACAATCCAGATAACAGTCTGCTGCACGGCTGGGTAAAGCGCCATCTGGCGCGGCATGAAGCACCGACCTGGCGGCACAGACACGACTATTGGCTGCCATTTCTGGCGTTTGCCAAAATGCGGGATGCCCGGCTGAAAGGCGAGGCCGAAACGGAATGGCCTGAGAATATGACGCAATCCGAGATTGAAACGGTGTTACGGTATATCAATCAGACTCAGATTCGACAACCCTACGTGTTGCAGCAGAAAGGTGAAAAATTGGTAATGACTTCAGGGCATACCGTCTCGCTGACAACACCGGATGATTGGGAAAGCCACTCACAATCCGGTGCACTGGTGCTGAAATTATGGCTGGAAGATACACGGATTTTTCATATTCATGATGATGGTCAGGGACATCAGCGCATTGTCAGTCTCGATTTAGAGCAAGCTGAAAGAAAGACATTTCGGTTTTCAGCGGGTGGGCAACATTCCTTCCAAATCGGTCGTGAACGGTTCACCATTGACGTCATGGCAGTGCAACAGCAGAAGCAGGATTGGATGCAATTTATCGGCAGCGGTAGCGAAGGGCTGTACGCTGAATCGTTGAATCAACAGAACGAAGTTTACCGCTGGTACTGGCATCCACCCGAGTGGGATGTTTTACAAGGGATGCTGCCCGGTTTCTGGTTTTATCTGCCTGTTTCAGCGGATACATTGAAACCAGATTGGGCAACTGATGCCGGCCGTGACCATTACGGTCTTTACGCTGACGCTGAAATTGTCGGGGTTATCCAGCGCTTCCGTTGGATTGAACCCAACAGTTTCATGATGGGGTCGCCGGAAGATGAAGTCGGGCGTTTTAACAATGAAACACAGCATCAGGTTAATTTGACGCAAGGCTACTGGCTAGCGGATACCGCTTGTACCAAGGAATTATGGGAAGCAGTGAAGCATCTGAATCCAAATATTTTCTTTGAAGAAAAAAAACAGCCTATTAAAAATATCAGTTGGAATGAGATTAAACATTTTTTCGATCAAATTGAAGAAAAACATCCTGAATTAAAATTACGCTTGCCCACCGAAGCCGAATGGGAAAATGCTTGCCGTGCAGGAACCGAAACGGCGTTTCATTTTGGCTCTGACATTGCGCTTGATCAGGTCAATTATCTCGGCACTTGGGATGATTACGGTAGCTGGGGCAAAGGCGCCTTGCAACAAATCGCAGCGGTCAAAAGCTATCCGCCGAATGCCTGGGGGTTATATGAAATGCATGGCAATGTATGGGAATGGTGTCAGGACTGGTATGGCGAGTATCCATCAGAGCCAGTGACTGATCCGCAAGGCCCGGATACCGGTGGCGGGCGCGTGTTGCGCGGCGGCTCGTGGCGCATCAGCGGCAGGTACTGCCGTTCTGCTTTTCGCCACCGCAATGATCCGTCCGGCCGCGGCGGCCGCCACGGCTTTCGTCTTGCCCGAGGTCATGAGCTCAATCCGTTCAGGGTTTTGGGTAGGGTGCAATAACCAACGGGCATTGCACCGTTAACGTTGGTACATGGTGCATGGTACATGGTGCACGGTGCAATGCGCTGCGCTTATTGGCACCCTACAGGCCAACATTAATCCATTCGGGAGCATGATTTTATGCCGAATTACCGCCGCCTGTGGCATCCGGGCGGGACATATTTCTTTACGGTGAATCTGCTGCAACGGAACGGCAATGATTTGCTCACGCGGCATATCGATCTGTTGAGGAAATCGGTTTCGGTGGTACGGAAAGCGCATCCGTTTGTCATTCACGGCTGGGTGGTGTTGCCGGATCATCTGCATTGCGTGATTGAACTGCCGCAGCAGGATGCGGATTTTGCAACACGCTGGCGACTGATTAAAATCGGATTCTCCAAAGGGCTACCGCAAAATGAGGCGCGCAGACCTTCCCGCACTCGCCGTGGTGAACGGGGTATCTGGCAACGGCGATTTTGGGAACATCTAATCCGCGATGAACGCGATTTTAATGCGCATATGGATTATGTGCATATCAATCCGGTGAAACATAGTCTGGTCAAGCGTGTCGCCGACTGGCCGCATTCAACATTTCACAAACGGGTGGCGGAAGGCATGTATCCCTCGGATTGGGCGGGGGGTGATGAGGATGCGGTGGATTACAAAGAATGAAAATTAAACGCAATATTTTTAACGGCATTGCGTCAATGGGTGTGGTTTTATGGTGCAATGCGCTGCGCTTATTGACACCCTACCAGTTGTGTGGATTCGTCGCAGTTTTGAGAAAAAGGTTGAATGTATTGCTCCAACAGGTGATTGTATGGTGCAATGCGTTTGACTTATCGATCTTATAATGAGCCATGATTAACATTCGCAAACATGCCGTATTTCCCGAAGAATTTCCCGAAGCCTGGGCATCTGACTGGGGCGAGGACGAATTCGGGCTGTGGATGGCGTTTACCTACAAAGGCGTACGGCAGGCATTCCGCTGGTGCGAACCGGGGACGTTTTTGATGGGCTCGCCGCAGGATGAACCGCAACGTTCCGAGGATGAATTGCAGCATGAAGTCACGTTGAGTAAAGGTTTCTGGATTGCCGATACGTCGGTAACGCAGGGGCTGTGGCAGCTGATCATGGACGAAAATCCAAGTGAATTTGAAGGTGATGAGCGGCCGGTTGAAACTGTTAGTTGGGAGGGTGCACAAGCGTTTATTGCCAAAATGAACGTGTTGAATGCGGAATTGAAGTTGTGTCTGCCGACGGAAGCGCAGTGGGAATATGCCTGTCGTGCCGGGACGACAACGCCATTTAGCTGGGGTGAACAAATTGATTCGTCATTGGTCAATTTTGATGGCAATTATCCTTACAACAATGGCCGTCAAAGTGAATACCGGAAACAAACGGTCGACGTGAAGGCATTGCCCTGTAATGACTGGGGGCTGTATCAGATGCACGGTAATGTGTGGGAATGGTGTCTGGATTATCCGTCAGGGCCAGTAACTGATCCACAAGGCCCGGATAATGGAGGCAGGCGCGTGCTGCGCGGCGGCTCGTGGATCGGCCTCGGCAGGTACTGCCGTTCTGCTGCCCGCTTTCACGACGATCCGTCCTTTCGCGGCGGCTATATTGGCTTTCGTCTTGCCCGAGGTCACTGAGGTGTAGGGTGCAATAACCAACGGGCATTGCACCAATGGGTGTGTTTTTATGGTGCAATGCGCTTCGCTTATTGGCACCCTACATCTTGCGGCGGCGTTATTACTCTATATTCTGCACCTGCTCTCGCATTTGTTCGATCAACACTTTCAGTGTCATCGAAGTTCTGGAGATTTCGATGTCGACTGATTTGGAGCCGATGGTGTTGGCTTCGCGGTTGAGTTCCTGCATCAGAAAATCAAGCCGTTTGCCGACTGCGCCGCCTTGATTGAGAATATGTTCCACTTCATCCAGGTGGGTTTTCAGGCGGGATAATTCTTCATCAATATCGATTTTAGAAGCGAAAAAAATAATTTCCTGACGAATGCGGTCTTCATCAAGGTTGTCAATGGCTTCCTGTATGCGTGTTTTCAGTTTTTCTTCGAAAGCGGTAATGAGCGCCGGAATACGGGGCGCCGCCAGCTCAAGCTGCTGACGTATCTGATTGAGGCGTTCCAACAGTACGCTTTTTAATTTTTCACCTTCGCGATTGCGGGTCGCCTGAAAGGTTTCCAGTGTCGTCAGCAATAACGTCATGGCGCATTCACG
The DNA here is from genome assembly GCA_020852475.1 of Nitrosomonas sp. Classification (GTDB taxonomy): domain Bacteria; phylum Pseudomonadota; class Gammaproteobacteria; order Burkholderiales; family Nitrosomonadaceae; genus Nitrosomonas. The sequence continues at coordinate 28,739 of JADZAR010000078.1, read as the reverse complement.
CAGCGCATCCGCCGGCAGTGTATTGCTGCCGATAATGCCCGGCCAGTTAAGTATGCTGGCGACAGATAGGCTTTGCGCTTCGGGAAGCGAAGCGCGGACAGTGCGGTCAAGTTCCAGCAGTTTATGCAGCAAGGCCTGATTTAACTGCAAGGATTCGTCAAAGCTGTCCAACGGTATGAAGTTTAGCCGGCATTCTACTTTCCCGCGATTGAGTTTTTTGGCAATGGTTTCCCGCATATTGGGTTCCAGGGAGCGGAAATCATCCGGCAAACGTAACTGTATATCAAGGTAGCGATTGTTGACGGCGCGCAATTCCAGATTCAGCGTGCCATAAGGCGTCGCCAGTGTGTGTGTGGCATAACCGGTCATGCTGCTGATCATGGAGTGAATCGTTCCTGTGCGTAATGATAAAAAATAAAGTATCGAGGAAATCTTTATTGCGTCTGGAAAACCAGTCCGGCGTGTTCGCGCATTTTATGAAACTGGATCGACGGCCAGTTTTCTTCAGCCACGCTGATCTCCGCGCCGTATGAAGCCAGGAAGGTCGGTGCATCAACTGCGTCATACGCGATGCGATGCGCGTTGGCTTCGATGAAACGCTGAAGTTCCCGCGGGTCTTTTGCGGTTACCCAGCGCGCAAGCTGATATTTTGCCGGCGCTATGCGCGCGTCAACAGCATATTCATGTTTGAGCCGGTGAGTGACCACTTCGAATTGAAGCACACCGACTGCGCCGAGCAGCAGCGTGCTGCCGAGGTGCGGCCTGAACACCTGGATGGCGCCCTCCTCGCCGAGCTGGGTGAGTCCCAGCTTGAGTTGTTTGCTACGCAGCGGATCGGCGATTTCGACCGTGCGGAAGATTTCGGGGGCAAAAAAAGGCAGGCCGGTAAACTGTAACGATTCGCCTTCGGTCAGCGTGTCGCCAAGCTGTAATGTGCCGTGGTTGGGAATGCCGATAATATCGCCCGGATAGGCTTCTTCGAGAATGTCGCGACGCTGCGACAGGAATGAGACGACTGAATTGGTGCGGACATCCTTGCCGTTGCGCACGACTTTTAAATTCATGCCGCGTTTAAACTGGCCGGAGCAAATGCGCAGAAAGGCAATGCGATCACGGTGCGCGGGATTCATGTTGGCCTGTATTTTAAATACCACGCCGGAGAAGTTTTTCTCATCCGGTAACACTTCACGTTGCATGGCATGGCGTGATTCCGGTGAGGGTGCGAGATCGACGAGAGCGTCCAGGATTTCGCGAACGCCGAAATTATTAATCGCAGAACCGAAAAAAACCGGTGTCTGGCGTCCGGCGAGAAATGCTTTCTGAACAAATTCCGGTGTGGCGCCGGCGATGAGCTCAATTTCCTGCTGCGCTTCACTCAGACTGGGAGCAAAACGTGCTTGTGTCGCTGGGTCGTCAAGCTGGGTGATAAATTCTTCGTCTGCATCGGCACGATCGGCACCCGGTTTAAATACGCGCATACCTTTACCGCGCAGATCAAAAACCCCGTGAAAATGGCGGCCCATACCGATAGGCCAGGTGAATGGAATTGCGTCCATACCCAACGTACGCTCAATTTCGTCAATGAGGTTGAGCGGCGGCTGTACTTCCCGGTCCATTTTATTAACAAAAGTCAGAATAGGCGTGTTGCGGGCGCGGCAAACCTCCAGCAGGCGTAATGTCTGCGCTTCAACGCCATTGGCGGCGTCGATAACCATCAGCGCGGCATCGACCGCGGTCAGCACGCGATAAGTGTCTTCAGAGAAATCCTGGTGACCGGGTGTATCCAGCAGATTGATGACGCAGTCGCGGTATTCCATTTGCATAACCGAACTCGCGACGGAAATACCGCGTTGCTTTTCGATTTCCATCCAGTCGGAAGTGGCGTGCCGGCTGGCTTTGCGTGCCTTGACGCTGCCCGCGATGTGGATAGCGCCGGCATACAATAACAATTTCTCGGTTAAAGTCGTTTTGCCCGCATCCGGATGGGAAATAATGGCAAAAGTACGGCGGCGCACTACTTCATGTTTAATGCTCATGGTGATTCGAACGGTGCTCCTGTGAATAAAGATGACAATGGGTAATATGGGTAGCGCTGAGTGTGCTGGCTTCAGGATAGGTTTGGCGGCATACCGGCATGGCCATCGGACAGCGTGGATGAAAGTGACAACCCGTCGGCGGTGAGGCCGGTGAGGGTATATCGCCCTTGAGCCTGATCATATCCGTCGCGGATGTCTTGCCGATTTGCGGTACCGCGGACAGCAGCGCCTGCGTATAAGGGTGCCCGGGTTTGCTGATCACTTCATCCGTAAGACCCTGCTCCACAATCCGGCCTAAATACATGACTGCAATTTCATCGGCGAGATACTCTACAACCGAGATATTATGGGTAATAAACAAATAGGCAAGCCCCAGATTGTTTTGCAGAGACTTCAGCAAATTCAGGATCTGCGCCTGGACGGATACGTCAAGCGCGCTGGTGGGCTCGTCGCAGATCAACAGTTTCGGATTGACCGCCAGCGCGCGTGCAATGGCAATTCGCTGACGCTGACCACCTGAAAATTCGTGTGGGTAACGCCACTTGGCCTCTTTCGGCAAGCCGACATACTGCAACAGCGTATCGACGGCTGTTTCATGTGGAAAAATCGGTGCCGCGGATGGTTGCGCCAATGTTCCGACAGTGAATTCCGGTGCGGCATTGAGTGCGTCCATACCTTCCTGAAGGATCTCAATGATGCGCATTCTCGGATTCAAAGAAGAATACGGGTCTTGAAAAACAAATTGCAGCTGTGAGCGTAATGGACGTAATCGCTGTCTTTCCATCCCTACCAATTCCTGCTGATGATAACGCACGCTGCCTGCCGTCGGCTGAATTAACTGCAGAATGCTCTTGCCCACCGTGGTTTTGCCGCAACCGGATTCACCGACAAGCGCGAGCGTTTTTCCCGCTGCAATGTGCAGTGATACGCCATCAACCGCTTTAATCTGGCCAACAATACGTTTAAAAAAACCTTTGTGAATTGGAAAATGCACTTTCAGACCGGAAACCTGGAGTAATGGTTCCGGTTTTTGTTCCTGCGCGTCGGGACTGGCCGGAACGGACGTTGCTTCGGGTATGCGCGTAATATCGATCAATGTTGATGACAGGTCATACAGGTGACAGCGCACCTTGTGAACAGGAGAAATGTGGTGCCACTGCGGGGCGGTGTCATGGCATCGCGGCATTGCATAATGGCAGCGATCGGAAAAACGGCAGCCGCTGAATGCCTGCGTCAGTGAAGGCACGGCTCCACTGATCACAGCCAGTTCATGGTTGCGCTTCTGTTTGTCAGGTAATGAGGCAAAAAGCTGTTGCGCATACGGATGAGCGGGACGTTCAAAAAAATGCATACGTGGCGATTGTTCGACAATTTCTCCGGCATACATGACAGCGATATGTTGCGCCATTTCACTGACCACACCCAAGTCATGCGTAATCAATAATATAGCCATGTGATTCTGCCGCTGGATTTCACGCATGAGATCGAGAACCTGCGCCTGTATCGTAACATCAAGCGCGGTAGTGGGTTCATCTGCAATGAGCAGTTCCGGTTCGCCAGCCAGTGCCATGGCGATCATTGCGCGCTGCTTCATGCCGCCGGAAAATTGAAATGGGTATTCGTGCATGCGCCGTTTTGCATCAGGAATGCCGACCTGATCCAGCAGCTGAAGGATTCTTTCTTGTGCCGCCGGTTTGTTCAGCCTGAAATGCTGTGTGAGAACTTCCGCAATTTGCTCGGCAATGGTCATGACAGGATTCAGGCTGAGCATGGGTTCCTGGAAAATCATGCTGATTTGTTTGCCGCGAACCTGACGCATGGCTGATTCCGGCAGCTGAAGCAAATCCGCATTATTCAGGTTTATGCTGCCTGACAGGATTTCTCCGACGTCGGGTAATAAGCGCATAATCGACAACGCCGTCATCGATTTGCCGCAACCGGATTCGCCAAGCAGTGCGAACGTTTCACCTCTGTTGATCTTGAGTGAAAGCCCGTCGACCGCGCGTACTGGAAGTTTTCCGGTATGCAGAATGGTTCTTAAGTTGTCGATTTCCAGTAAAACGCTCATGACGGCTAAATGGATTTGTTTGCCGGAGACGGTATTGATGCCGATGCGGGTATTGGAGCCGGGTTGTTTTTTTGTGCGCTGGCGTTGTTCAGTGTGCGTGTTTTAACGCGCGGGTCCAGTGCTTTCTGCACTGCGTCCGCGAATAAATTTGCGCTAAGTACCAGAATAAACATAAAACCAAAGGCTGACAGCAAGGTCCACCAGACCATCGGTTCGCGCGCCATTTCAAGACGCGCCGCGTTAATCATGGTGCCAAAACTGATCATGGAGGGATCAACACCGACACCGACATACGACAGCACGGCCTCGGCCAGAACCAGCCCGCTGAAATCCATGACGGTAGCGATTAATACGATATGCATGACATTGGGCAAAATGTGGCGGCTGATAATGCGCCAATGCGATACGCCGAATGCATGCGCGGCCTGGATGTACTCCATTTCACGCAGCTTGAGTGTCTCGCCGCGCAGCAACCGGCACAAGCCGGTCCAGCTGGTAATACCAAGAATAATGCAGAGGCATAATAAACGGACATCAGCGCGTTCGGCGATCGTCTCAAAATATTCGGCATGCGTCTCAATATAAACCTGCATCATGAGGATGGTGGCTGCGATCAACAGCACGCTGGGAATTGAATTCAGTGTCGTGTAGGTATATTGAATGACATCGTCGATCCAGCCGCGAAAATAACCCGCTGCAATGCCGAGCAGCAGTGCGAAAGGCAGCATGATCAGTGTTGTCAGTGTGCCGATGATCAACGCGACACGGATGCTTTTCAGTGAAAGATACAGCACATCCTGTCCGACCTTGTCGGTGCCGAGCACATGATAATGCGCAGCCAGCATGGACAGTATGCCAACTGCGACGAGAATGACGCCCAGCGTGATGAGAATCGCATGCCAGGGAATTTCTGTTGTGCGCCGCCAGACAGACTGAACACATAACGTAAAACGCTGCTGTGTGCGCCGCGCCATGTTCAGGCACAGCAGGGCGTGGAGTATGATCCAGAACAATAATCCCAATCCGATACCTTTGGCAATACGCAGGTTGATGTCTGACTGATGCTCTGCATCCGGATCCGTCAGATGCGAACCGCCGTATTCCAGTCGGGCAAATGTACGAATCTGATTACCGTCAGGCAAGTTGAACGTTTCTTTCGCATACAAATGGGTGGCGAGCGGCGCCGAATAGGTTTTTTCAACATTGGTGCGTAGTGGCGTGAGCAACAGATCCAGAACGCTTAACACTTCAACGCTGTAAATTGTCTCGCCATGACTATTCTTATGTTCGAGTGCCGGACGGAAATGCAGTGTATCCAATAAACCAACGATGATAAAAAAAATCAGAACGGTCAGCGCAGACATGCCGCTGGCGCTGTGACCCACCCGTCGCCAGGGCGCCAACAGATGCTCGTTTCCGCGCATATACCAGATAAAAACAGACATCAGGAACACCAGCAGGAAAACAAGCGCATCGGTCCAGAGGACAACGGGAGTAAATGGCATGCTGATGATAAAGTGAATAGCGTTATTGGATGGATTATGGTCGGTTTGTTTTTATAGCATAAATGTGATGGCGTGTTTGCGAAATCATCTGCATTTCCACCGTATTTCTGATGATTTCGTTCGCCATGCAGGCAATCCATTATTTCATGGTGAATATCCAATCTGGCAGGAAGTAGCTCTGTGGCAGTAACCGCGCCTCTTTTTGCAAGCTTATGTTTCCGGCTGCGAACAGTTTGAAATCATTTGACGGCCGATGAAGCTGAATGATGGCAATAGATTCGATGATTTAATCCAGCAAATGATTGTTGATGGCATAGCGAATCAATTGCGCATTATTTTTAATGTTCATTTTTTCCAGCACCCGTGTCCGGTAGGTGCTAACGGTTTTAACGCTCAACGACAATCTGCCTGCAATCGCAGTTAATGATTCACCCGCCGCAATCGCTTTGAAAACCATTAACTCCCGGTCGGAAAGTTTTGTATGAAGTGGTTTTTGTAACGTGGATTGAGGTTCAAATAAAAATTTCTCCGCCAGATCAGGATTGACATATTTTCCGCCAGCTGCCAATCGTCGTATGACAGCAATCAACTGATCCGCCGGGCTGTCTTTGGTAAGATATCCGGAGGCACCCAGGCGGATGGCGCGGATGGCATATTCATCATCTGGATACATACTGAGCATCAGTACCTTGTTCGCCAATTTTTCGATTGACAAGCGCTTGAGAATGGTAAGTCCGCTTATATCGGGAAAATTGATATCGAGCAGGATAAGATCAAATTCGCTATCGCGTATTTTTTTTAAGGCTTCTTTACCGCTTGCTGCTTCGGCAACAATTGCAATATCGGTTGTTTCGCCGAGAATTCTTTTCAAGCCATCGCGAAACATTGCATGATCTTCTGCGACAATCACTTTGATCATAAATCGGATAATCTCATGGTATAGCCTTGTTTTGTCAATGCCGGAATTTTTATCGTAATAACCGTGCCTTTGGAAGGTGTTCCTTCGATAATCAGTTTCCCTCCCAGCTGCTGGGCGCGTTCGCGCATACCCATAATGCCAAAAGACCTCCGACTTATTTGTTGATCTGTGCTGACTCCTTTTCCATTATCCGAAATTCTAAAACAAAAAGCATCGCTCATTTCGGTTAAGCCTATTTCAACCGATGATGCATCAGCGTGTTGCGCTATATTGATTAAGGCTTCCTGAATGATTCTGAATATGGAAGTTTCGTTGTCTTTTGTCAGTTCAGGAAAATCGAGATAGTCGAGACGTAAGGTGCAGCAGATGCCATTGCGGGTTTCAAAATCACGCGCCAGCCATTTTACTGCATCGATAAGCCCGAGATTATCCAGTGCGTTGGGTCTTAGATTCTGCGCGATACTTCGGACAGTGTTAATGGCTTCGCCCGTTAATTGATGCAAAAGGCGAATTCGCTCGTTTAAAGTATTATCGGTTATTTTTCTGGACAACCAGTCCAGTTCCAGTTTTATTGCCGCCAGATTGCCGCCGATGACATCATGTACTTCCCGTCCAATCCGGATGCTCTCATCTTCGCGAACATTCTGTAGATGCAGGGTCAGATCCCGCAGATTGGCGAGCATGCGTTTATGCTCAGTCACGTCTTCCATCAAGCAGACGTAATGGATTTGTGCTTCATGAATAACTTCGAACGGCGCAAACGTCATTTCCACCCAAATCGTCGAACCTTCTGCATGGACGATTCTTCTGCAAATTTTCTGATTATCCGGTGTATGTTTTTTTAAAAATAGCATGTCGTCCGCGTAGGCATCCGCGTCATCCGGATGAATGAGTTCGCTTTGCCTGAGTTGCATCAATTCGTCGATTGTCCTGCCAGTAATCGATGCGTACTTCGGATTTAAATCAAGGAAGGTTTCATTGCTGAGATCAATATGCGCGATACCCAGGGGCGCTTTCTCAAATATGGTTTGGAACCGTCTCTTGATTCTTTGCGTGCGTTTCTCAGTGCGTTGTCGTTCAATGGTATAGCGTACCAACCGGGTCAGGGCGCATTCGGACAGGATATCCTTTTCAAGATAATCCTGTGCGCCAGCTTTAATGCACTGGATCGCCAGTTGCTCATTTCTGCTGACCGTCAGAACGGCGATAGGTGTATGGGTGACTTTTTTTAATTTCGCGACCGTTTCAACACCATCGCTATCCGTTAGATGAAGATCGGATAAAATCAAATCAAACGGGCATTGTTGAATCAGAACGAGCGCCTCGGAAAGCGTCTCGGTATGCGTCACTTTGATTTGACTTTTTAGCCCCTGGAGTAAGCGGTGTTGTATAAGCAGTGCATCGAATTCGTTATCTTCAATCAGCAAAATATGAATTTTTCCGCTACCCATGCAGGTTTTCCCTCAGTTGTCGAGATCTTTGCAAAACGCCTGATCTCATTAAGTCCGATAAAAAAAACAGGTGATTTTAATCTGACAAGCTCAATTTCTTATTAAGAACGCTTCTAAAAACTTTAGTCTGATACATTATGATGCCGTTGAGTGGACGGAACGCATCCACTGGTCTGCTAATGCATGGCCAGGCGTTGCAATTCTTGTTTTTCTTCCGCAGTCAATGAATTCAACGGCTTGCTGTGCAGTTCGGTCATACGTTTTTTGCGCTGTATATCGGCGATTTTTTTTAATGCACCGGAAAATTCCGCATCGAGATTCAGACCGTCATTCCATTCAAGCGTTTCGCTCTCTATTTTTTTCAGTAATGTTTTAAAGGAATCTTCCTGCAAATAATTCAACAGCGAGGTTGTCGGAACATTACTCACGATCTCGGGTTTATTGTTCAAAACCTCGATTAATACTTTTAAGGCGGATAGTTCCTCGTTGTTATCAGTGCTGCACAGGATCAGCTCCTGATCCAGACGGCTGAAATATCCGGGTTGATGCAGCAAGATCAGCAGTAGCCAGCGGTAGGGAGATATCGGCTGCTTCCGGTGCATGTTTTTTTGAGGACTGCGGAGGACTTTGCGTCTGATTTCCATCAGTGCCTCCAGTTCCTGCATATCCATATCGCACATCTGGGCGATGCGATTTAACAGCATGATCGACAGTGCAGGCGCACGAATACTGTGTAACAGCGGTTTTACGTCATGAATAAATTTTGCGCGATCTTCATCGCGGCGGAGATTCAGTTCCTGCGAGTACGCTGCCAGTAGAAATTCGGATAGTGGGATGGATTGTGTGATCAATTGCTCGAAAGCATTTTTTCCGTAACGATGAATGAAGCTGTCCGGATCTTCATTTTCGGGTAAAAAGAGAAATTGAATGGTTTTGCCGTCGGAAAGTTGCGTCAGACTATTTTCCAGGGCGCGTCGGGCTGCTTTTTTACCTGCATTGTCACCGTCGAAACAAAAAATAATCCTGTCGGAGTGACGCAGCAGTTTCTGGATATGGAAATCGGTAACTGCGGTTCCCAGAGTTGCCACGGCATAGTCTATACCATGCTGCGAAAGTGCGACGACGTCCATATAACCTTCGACAACAATGACGCATTTTGCATTACGGATCGCTTTGCGCGCGGAGAATAGATTGTAAATTTCATGGCCCTTGATGAATATACCTGTTTCGGGTGAATTCAGATACTTAGGTTCTCCATGATTCACGGTGCGCCCGCCGAACGCGACGATCTGACCCTGCTGGTTCAGGATCGGAAATATGATGCGATCCCTGAAACGATCATAGTACTTGCCATTATCGCTGGCTATCATCAATCCTGCGCGGATCAGAAGGCTTCTGGTTTTCTCTGCGTTGTAGTCCGGGAAAATCGCAGCCAGATTCTGCCAACCTTCCGGCGCATACCCTATGGCGAAACGCGCCGCGGTCTCGCCCGTGAGTTTGCGTTGTTTCAGATAGCTGATGGCGCTATTCGATTGCTTGAGTTGTTCGCGATAGAACCGGGTCGCAATGCGCATGACTTCATATATATCCTGGATGGCGTGTCTGGCGGTTTTTTCCGGTGGCCCATCCGTCCGATGAACGCCTTTTTTTTGCATCGCCTGGGTATTGTCAGGCATGGGTATGCCGCTAAATGCGGCCAAGTTTTGAACAGCCTCAACAAAGCTGTATCCACTATATTCCATCAGGAAATTGATGGCATTGCCATGAGCGCCGCAACCGAAACAATGATAAAACTGTTTTGTCGGGCTGACCGTAAAAGATGGCGTCTTTTCGTTGTGGAACGGACAGCATGCAACGTAATTTGCGCCTGCTTTTTTGAGTGAGACATGACGATCAATCGCATCAACAATATTAACGCGATTCAGCAGATCGTGAATGAAAGACGGCGGTATTGTCACGATTCGAAAACAATCAAATAATACCCTGCTGTGTCAGATGAAAAGAAAAAGGGGAATTTCAGGAATAACCAGTAACCATACCTTTTTTGATAGTTAAACGAGTGGAATGGTCATATCAATTCAGCCGGAAATTTTTGCTTTAACGAGCGCGGATACTCTGGCCATGTCAGTACGTCCAGCTATTCTGGGTTTTAAAACAGCCATGACCTTGCTCATGTCCTGCATATTTTTCGCGCCTGTTTCATTGACGGCTTCGGTTACGAGCGCATCAATCTCGTCGTCTGCAAGCGCTGCGGGCATATAATCGCTGAGAATATCGATTTCTTCCTGCTCAGCGGTCGCCAGATCATGGCGTTTTGCTGCTTCATAATGCGCAATTGAATCCTTGCGCTGTTTAATCATTTTCTCGATTATAGCAATAATTACCGTATCGTCCATTTCGATCCGTTCATCAACTTCTTTCTGCTTAATAGCAGCTTGCAGCAAACGTATCGTGTCGCGCTTTTTAATCTCTCCGGCGCGCATGGCGGCTTTCATGTCATCGGTAATTTTTTGTTTCAAGCTCATGATGGAATTTGTCTGGAGGTCGATGCGCAGGCATCGTCTCTGAATTTTGTTTACAACACACAATCAAACCGGGAGAACCTGTTTCAGTAAAGCTTGGGCGGCAGCAATTGACTGCGCAAGCGCTTGTAGTTGCGCTTAACCGCTGCGGCCAGTTTGCGCTTACGTTCAGCTGTCGGTTTTTCATAAAACTCGCGCGCGCGCAATTCGGTGAGTAAGCCGGTTTTCTCGATCGACCGTTTAAAACGACGCATTGCAACTTCAAAAGGCTCGTTTTCTTTGACTTTTATCGTGGTCATAAACAAAAATTATCTCCAATTATTATAAAATAAAAAAATAAAAAAACCCGCCTCGGGAAATCAGGGCAGATTCGCCAACGTATTAACAAAAGCTTTTAATTATATCATGTATGAAGGTTTATGTGACTAGGATGATTTTGAGATGATTGTTTTGGGTATCGAAACTTCATGCGATGAAACCGGTGTTGCCTTGTACGACAATACACGGGGTTTGTTGAGCCACGCACTGCACTCCCAGATCGAGATGCATCGGGAATACGGTGGCGTTGTTCCGGAGCTTGCTTCAAGAGATCATATCCGCCGTATCGCGCCTTTAATACGGCAGGTTTTGTCGGATGCGGATTGCACACTCAATGCTATTGATGCAGTTGCCTATACGCAGGGTCCGGGACTGGCTGGCGCACTGCTGGTCGGCGCCAGTGTTGGCGCAGCGCTGGGCTTTGCGTTGAACATTCCCGCTATCGGCATCCATCATCTGGAGGGTCATCTGTTGTCACCACTGCTGTCAACACCGGCGCCACAGTTTCCATTCATTGCGTTACTGGTATCCGGTGGTCATACGCAGCTAATGCGGGTGGATGGAGTTGGACAATATCAATTGCTGGGAGAAACGGTCGATGATGCCGCGGGCGAGGCTTTTGATAAAACGGCCAAGCTACTCGGATTAGGATATCCTGGAGGCGCGGCGCTATCTATACTTGCTGAGCGGGGCCGCCCAGGACGATTCAAGTTGCCCTCCCCTATGCTGCATAGCGGCGATTTCAATTTCAGTTTCAGCGGCCTGAAAACTGCAGTACTGACTTTAATTCATCAGCAACCGGAAGATCCACAGACATATGCCGATATCGCATGGGCATTTCAGAATGCAGTGATCACCGTGCTGACCGGGAAGGCGTTAGCCGCGCTCGCAGAATCAGGATTAAGTCAGCTGGTTGTTGCCGGTGGCGTGGGCGCGAATAAACAACTACGCTGCCAGCTTACTGAAAAAACCGAGGCTGCCGGCGCCACTGTTTTTTATCCGCAGCTGGAGTTTTGTACAGACAATGGCGCGATGATCGCCCTTGCCGGCGCTTTACGCTTGCAAGCTGCATATGGCGATCAAGTTGAGTTTGCGCGTGGTTTTACGGTTCGGGCGCGATGGAATCTGGCGCAAGATCCTGAGAATGCGTTATAAGTGTCTATCAATTCTGAGTGAAATACCGGGATTATTTCTCCGCTATTAGCGCCCGATATTTGGCTTCAAGCTGTGCTGCGCTCTCAACACAATCCGGATTGAGAACAATGCAGTCCACGGGGCAGACTTCAACGCATTGCGGGACGTCATAGTGACCAACGCATTCAGTGCATTTTCTTGAATCAATAACGTAGATTTCCTCACCCTGAGATATCGCGCCATTGGGACACTCGGGCTCGCACACGTCACAGTTGATACATTCATCGGTTATGATTAACGCCATTTTTACCTCATCACTAATCTTGCTGTTTTGCTATTTTATGCCGCAAGTGCTGCGCCACGTAAGGATGGACAAACTTATCGGCTTTTCCGCCAAGTAGTGCAATTTCGCGCACGATTGTCGCGGAAACGAACATGTATTGTTCACTGGGTGTCATAAACAGCGTTTCGACATCCGGGTGCATGCTTCGATTCATGCCGGCCATCTGAAATTCATATTCAAAGTCGGAAGCGGCCCGCAGGCCGCGCAGAATAATGCGGGCATCATGTTGCTGTAAAAAGTTCATCAGCAGACCGGAAAATGCGGTAACGCTGACATTCGGACAATCGGACAAGACATGCCGTGCCATATCGACGCGTTCATCGAGTGTAAAAAATGGTTTCTTAGGGCTATTGACAGCAATGGCGACAGTAATCTGATCGAAAATACGTGCTGCGCGCCTGATCAGATCTTCATGGCCACGCGTGATAGGATCGAAAGTTCCCGGGTAAACGGCTTTATCCATGATTGTTTTGGTCTCGATTCAATTCCAAAAGATAATAATTCACCTTGCCCGCTTTTCCCTTGCGCCGGGTATGCCAGTGCTGTAAGTTTTTCTCAAGATCGAAGGAGTGCTGAGTCTCAAGATAAATCTGAGCGTCTTCGGCCAGGAGTGGCGGCAGCATGGACAATATTTTCGGCAATATGTCCATCCGGTAAGGGGGGTCGAGAAAGACGACATCAAATTTTCGTATATGGGTAATCAAAAAAACAGATGCATCCATTTTGATCAGTTCGATTGAGTCCGCTTTCAGCTTAACTTTATTTTCCGATAATACTCGATACACGCTGCTGCTGGATTCTATCATTACTACATTTGTGGCACCACGGGAAGCAGCTTCAAAACCAAGCGCACCGCTGCCGGCAAAAAGATCAAGGCAACTGAGGCCTGTCAGATCCTGTCCGAGCCAGTTAAAAAGCGTTTCGCGTACTCTGTCGGGCGTTGGCCGCAAATCGGCATGTGCCGGAAAAGTAATGATGCGGCTTCGCCACCGACCGCCAGTAATACGAATCCTGCCTAAATGTGAAGTCATGTGAAAAGAAGAACGGGATTTTGATTTAACAGATTGCTAAAAAACATAATCGAAGCAGTCGATTGCTTGGTAAAAACGGGCGACGCAAACAAAGCTTAACGAACAATTATGAGACTGACCTGCCGTGCGGAGGCGCTTGCGCGGAGTAAGAAGCGGAGCCTATATGTGATAAACCAGCATTTTGAGCCTGTTTTTAATACCGCAGCGGTAACGCAGATAATTTTTCAACTCCTGTTAATCCCCAGCTGTTTCCAATGCGCCGACAATGACTGCGACCATGTTCTCCGGGTCTATGCGGCGTTGGAACGCATCCTTGATCTGATCGACCGTAACCGCATCCACTGCTTTCAAATAATCGTCCAGATAAGTTAATGGCAGGCGATAAAAGCCTATCATGGCAAGATATCCCAGAATCTTTTTATTGCTGTCGAGGCGAAGCGGGAAGCCGCCAATAATATTCTGTTTAGCAGACAGCAATTCCTGTTCCGTTGGGCCACCGGCAATAAAATCCCGCAACACGCCCTGTGTTAAGAGAAGCGCTTCTTCAGATTGATCTTTCCGTGTTTGCAGTCCAATCTTAAAAGGCCCTTTTTCTTTCAATGGCGCGAAAAAACTCTGAACACTATAAGCCAGCCCTCTTTGCTGGCGAATTTCCTCCATCAGGCGTGACACGAAGCCACCGCCACCCAGGATGTAGTTACCTACCAGGAGTGGAAAATAATCCGGGTCAATTCTACTGATGCCAGGGTACGCCAGTTGTATATGACTTTGAGTTGCAGGATGCGGTAACCTTTCAATACTGCCTTCCGGGTTTTTTACCGGGGGTATTGCCGGGTATTTGTCCTGCGGTGAAGATCGAGGAAGATTATGCGTCAGCGTGTCGGCAATCCGGGCCGCTTCCGCCTTGTCTATGTCGCCAATGATGGCGATGACGGCGTTTTTTGCGACATAATGTTTTTGATAAAAGGAAACCAGATCATTACGGCGAATCGTTTCAATGGTCGCAATCTCTCCGGAATCATTCATCGCGTATGGGTGATCGCCATAAAGCATGCTCATGAGTGCGCGGTCAGCGATATAGCCGGGTTTTGTGCTGGCTTCCCGGATGCTGGCAATAATCCGGGTTTTTTCCCGTGAGAGAATGTTATCTGGAAACTCGGGACGTTGCAGGATGCTGGCAAAAATTTCCAGCGCCTGCTTGCGTTCACGATCGCTGCTTAAAGTGCGTAACGTCAGGCCAGCGCGGTCGGCGTCAAAATCTCCGCCCAGTTGTGCGCCGACATCCGCCAGTGCATTTGCGATAGCATCTTCGGATAGATCTTTGGCGCCAAGACTCAACAAATGTTGAGTCAAACTGGCCGTTCCAGATCTTTCCCTCGTATCCATGCTGCTGCCGGCAGCGAATTCGATGCTGATATCCAGCATGGGCAGTGTATGATTTTCAACAAAGTAAACACGTGCTCCGGAAGATGTCTGCCAGAATTCAATCGAAAGCGAAGCCGACAGCGGGTGTGCAAAAATACTGATCAACAATAAAAATATGAATTGTTTGGTGCGCATAAAAATGTTCTCACAGAATTTGCCGGAAAATATGAGTTGCTTCAGCCACTATTTCTTAATCCTGATGTTATGCCGTTGATAGTGAGATGTATTGAACGTTTTATTTCATCACTATCTTCGCCGGAACGATAACGTCGCAAAAGCTCAACCTGCAGATGATTCAGCGGATCAATATAAGGCATCCGATTCCGGATGCTGCGCGCCAGCGTCGGATTGTCCTGCAACAATTCCGTATTGCCGGTAATGGCAAAGAGCCATTTGCTGCAGCGCTTCCATTCTTCGTGAATGCGGCCAAATATCTGGTTGCGCAATGTTTCATCCGTTACCAGCTCGGCATACCGCGAGGCGATGCCCATGTCGGTTTTCGCCAATACCATATCCATGTTCGATAACAGAGTTTGCATAAACGGCCAGGTTCTGTACATCTCCTGCAGCAGCGTCAGTCCGCTTCCCTCCTGGTCTTCCTGTACAAAAGTCTCGATAGCGTAACCAAAGCCGTACCAGCCGGGTATCATGGTGCGATTAAGCCCCCAACTGAAAACCCACGGAATAGCGCGCAGATCTTCAATTGCATCCGATGGTTTGCGCGAGGCGGGGCGGCTACCGATATGCAATCCCGCAATCTCGCGAATCGGTGTTGATTCAAGAAAAAACTGTTTGAATCCCGGTGTCTCAAAAACCAGATTGCGATAAGCAGAGAGCGAGAGTCGCGCCAGTTTTTCCATGGTCCGGTGATAGCGCGGCGCTTCATCGCCAATCGGATCATGACCGAGCAGCGTGGATTCTATGGTTGCGGCAACCAGTGTTTCAAGATTCCGTCTGCCGATTTCCGGTTCGGCGTATTTACTGCTGATAACTTCGCCCTGTTCGGTCACGCGGATTTGTCCATTAACACTACCCGGAGGCTGCGCCATAATAGCCTGATAGCTGGGGCCGCCGCCGCGTCCAACCGTACCGCCGCGACCGTGAAAAAGTCTTAACTCGATATTGTGTCTGGCGAAAACTTTGGTCAATTCAAGCTCTGCTTTATAAATTTCCCAATTGGAGGTTATGAAGCCGCCATCTTTATTGCTGTCGGAATAGCCGAGCATGACTTCCTGCATGTTATTCCGCGAAGCCAGCAACTTCTTGTAATAAGGCAGTGAAAACAATTGATCCATGATCGTACCGCAACTGCGCAGGTCAGCAATGGTTTCAAAAAGCGGAATGATGTTTAATCCGAGACGCGGATTTTCACCCGCCTGTAACAATCCGACTTCTTTCAACAGTAGCGCCACTTCGAGTACATTGCTGATGTGGGTTGTCATCGAAATGATGTAGTTGGGTATTGCGGCATGCCCGAAGCGTCGGTGGATATCCGCTGCTTTTTGCAGAATACGCAATTCACTTTGCGTGGATTCGGAATATTCGAGATACGGTGAAAGTAATGGGCGTGGGCTGCTGATTTCCGTGAGCAACCATTGAATACGGTCACTCTCGGACATTTCCAGATAATCGCTGTGATGTGTGCCGAGTTCATAAAGTTCGGCGACAACCTGCTCGTGTACTTTGCTGTGCTGACGCATGTCCAGCGGCGCGAGATGAAATCCGAAAACATCGGCTGCGCGCCGCAGGTTACGCAGGGCGCCGCGCGCAATCCAATTGGATTTATGCTGTTTGAGCGACGTGATAATCACATCGAGATCATGCACGAATTCCGCGCTGTCGGCATACGGTTCCGCTGAATCGAACAGCTCCTTTTGTTTTGGCGTATGCCCCAGGTGCAGGCAGGTCGCAGCAAGGCGTGCGCCCATGCTGATGAATGCGCGCCGATAAGGTTCGTCAATGCGGCAAGCGGGAATATCAGGAGATGATGCGGCAAGTTCTTCGAGTTCGTCGGTAATATCCACCAGACGTTCGGCCAGACTCATGGTGCTGCCGATCTTGTCAACTTCGGCAATATAATAGTCCAATGCCAGAGCGGATTGACTTTCGATGGCATACAACAACACTTGGTGCGTGACAAACGGATTGCCGTCACGGTCGCCGCCTATCCAGCTGCCTATGCGTAAAAAGGAATGAACATAGGGTGCGTCGTCTCCCATATGCCTTTCCAATAGATTCTCAATCTTGGCATAAATATAGGGCACCTGCGATAAAAAAGTGTAGTTGTAATAAGTCAGACCATTGTCGATTTCATCGTGCACCGATAAGCGAACTGAGCGCAATACGCGGGTTTGCCATAAAATTTGTATCATGGCGCGCAGATTTTCTTCATTCTGCCGCATTTCATTCGGTGTAAGTTCAGTATAAGCACGTTCTCGCAACAACCGCTCGATGGTCAGCTGACAATCAAGAATGCTTTTGCGCTGCACTTCCGTCGGGTGCGCTGTCAGCACCGGTGAAACAATCGCTTTGGCAAAAAACTTCGCCAGCGTCTTGTTGTCAATGCCATTTTTCAATACCCGTTCCAGCGCCAGCGTTACACTGCCGGCTTGTGGTGGAGATCCGGCACGCAAGTGCGCGCGCCGCCGCCGGTTGTGATGCACATCTTCGGCGATGTTGGAAAGTTGTGAAAAATAAGTAAACGCACGGACTACAACTATAGTTGCCCGGTTACTCAATTCGGTCAGAATCTGATCCAGCTTCTGACGCGCCTGGGGATCCTGTTCACGGTGAAAGCGGATTGCGGTCTGCCGGATATCTTCCACCAAATCAAACGCTTTATCACCCTCCTGTTCCCGCAGCGTGTCTCCAAGCATGCGGCCCAAAAAACGAATATCTTCTCGAAGCGGCCAATCCTTATCATCATGGGATTCTTTTTCGAAATGATTATCCAAACCTACTATATGCATAGTGCTACTTCACCTTTAGTGTAAATGTACTGTTTATACCCAGCTAATTCAGATTGATTCAGGGGCATTTCTGAAATCCACATTGGCGGGCACCCGCTTTGCAGATTGCCCGCTTCCTTCGTCTCATTACAATGCATCGTTGCGCGCCAGAAACATTTCCTTACATATCAATCATGTGCCCCATCAGCATTTGTTATTCTCGCTTCGTCTTGCTCATTTTTTATTTAAAGCGCTGATTTTGTAGAGGCGCCTTCAAGTTTATCCAACTCGGCGGCGGTCATGCTAGAATGGCCCTATATGTTGTTTTTTGTAATAATTTTTATTCTGTTTTATTAATGTCCAGCTCACAAAATTTTATTCCACAGAGAATTGTTATCGCGTCACGAGAAAGTCTTCTAGCCATGTGGCAGGCGAAATTTATCCGGCAGCAATTAATGCAATTATACCCGCAAACCGAAGTTGACATACTCGGTATGACGACAAAGGGAGACCAGATCCTGGATCAGTCTTTGTCTAAAATTGGTGGCAAGGGGCTTTTTATCAAGGAGTTGGAGCAGGCGCTGGAAGAAAATCGCGCTGATATCGCAGTACATTCGATGAAAGACATGCCAATGAATGTACCCGACGGATTCGAGCTTGCGGTCATTACCGAACGTGAAGATCCGCGCGATGCATTTGTTTCCAATCATTACCAGCATCTCGAAGCGCTGCCGTCGGGCAGCGTAGTAGGCACATCCAGTTTACGGCGGGAAAGCCAGCTGCGCGCGCAGTTTCCGCATTTACAGGTCAAACCGCTGCGCGGTAATGTACAAACCCGCCTGCGTAAGTTGGATGAAGGACAGTACGCGGCGATCATTCTGGCGGCAGCGGGATTGAAGCGCTTGGGGCTGTCGGAACGGATTACCGCTTTATTGAGTCCCGAGCAAAGCCTGCCCGCCGTGGGTCAAGGCGCGCTAGGCATCGAATGCCGGGAAGACCGCCCGGATCTGGTTGCGTTACTGCAGCCGTTGCATCATCAGCAGACTGCTTATTGTGTCAAGGCTGAGCGTGCGATGAGCCGTGTACTGGGCGGCAGTTGCCAGATACCACTGGGCGCGTTCGGTGAAATTGTGGGCGATACGCTGAAACTACGCGGATTTGTCGCCAGTCCGGATGGTCAGCGGATAGTGAATGCCACGTTAACCGGAGCGCCCGAAAAAGGCGAAGCGCTGGGTAAGGAAATGGCGCAGAATTTGATTGCACAAGGCGCCGATAAAATTCTGGCGGATATTGTTCCGGCGAGCGGCTGGTAAAAGGTGCGCGGGGGAATGAATGGCAAAGCCAGACCGCTTGAGGGTGTCAATGTTCTGGTAACCAGACCGGAACACCAGAGTGCAATTCTGGCCGAAGGCATTCGCAATCTCGGCGGCAATCCTGTTATTTTTCCCGTGCTGGTTATATCCGACGTGAAGGACAAGACATCCGTGATGAAATGCATTGAACGGTTAGAAGAATACGATCTGTGTATTTTTGTGAGTCCAAATGCTGTACACAAGGCGATGCATCTGATTCAGGCGACGCGTTCCCTGCCTTCACAAATGAAAATTGCTGTGGTCGGCAAAGGCAGCGCCGATGCACTCAGGGAGTACGGTATTAAGGATGTCATCGTACCAACCGGCCGGTACGACAGCGAAGCTTTACTCGATCACGAAGCGCTGCAACAGGTTTCCGGAAAGCGGATTGTAATTTTCCGGGGAAATGGCGGCAGGCCACTGTTGGGCGATACGCTGAAGCAGCGTGGAGCGATTCTGGATTACGCGGAATGCTACTGTCGGGGCAAACCTGATGTAGATGTGACAAAATTGCTGTCAAACTGGTCACATGGCCGGATAAATGCTGTTATTATCACAAGCAGCGAAGGGTTGCATAATTTATTTGACATTGTTGGCCGGCTTGGCCAACAATTGTTGAGGGAAACACCCGTATTTACCGCTCATGAGCGTATTGCCGAGTTTGCAAGGGAGGCTGGGTTGGCAAGAGTGATTTTGACAACCATAGCTGCAGATGAAGGCATTATTCAGAGTCTACGGGAATATTTCAGTGTGCGAAAGGATTCGGCGGCTCAAGTGACCGGAAATGATTTTGGCAATTGAAAGAATTGATGTAAAAAATCGCGCATTTATTATTATGATGCCAGAGATTATATTTAAGACTTATGCAATCGGAGTACTGCGTTTTTTATGATAATAGGTTGTTGGTAAATTTGAATACAATAACGAAAAACTTTGGGCCTATAGTTAGCATGTTCTAATATTGCATCACTTCCCGGATGGCCGGGCTGAATCAACTGATCCGACAACCGATCCGAATGCAATAGGCAAAACAATTATCGGCTCCAATATTTTAAAGGGGGAGAATATGAGACTGATACTTTGGGTGTTAGTGCTGTTTGCTGCTGCTGTTGCCGTAACGCTTGCTGTTGATGAATATAGCACGGGCACGATCATGGTGGAAATACCGCCGTACGAGAAACAGGAAATACCGCTGGATTACGCGATTGTAGGCGTTCTGGCGGTTTTTTTTGCATTCTATTTCCTGATTCGCCTGCTGGGTGGATTGCTGAATCTGCGTGCAATTAGATCAGAATCGCTGATGATGGACGGATTGCAGGCGTTTTTTGTGGGCGATTATGCATTGGCCAGAAAATACGCGAAAAAAGGTTTCAAGCTTGCGAATGAATCCTTGATTCGATCCATCAATGCTGTTGTGGCAGCGCGCTCAGCCTATGAGCTGGGTGATAAAGCCACATGCGAAGCGGTATTACGCGGCGCCGAGGATGATACATCCGATGAAAAAGCACTGCGACTGACCTCCAAAATTGACCTGCTGATCAAGGAAGGCCGCTATCAAGAAGCATTGAGCACTTTTGGGAAATTGTACGAGACCGGTGGATTGCAGCCCACACTGGTTTTACAACTGGAAATGGAAGCCCAAAGACAAGTCGGAAATTGGGACTCCGTCTTGGAAATATCCGGGATTCTGATCCATCGTCACCCGCTTAACAGGAATTATTTCGAGAAAATAAGAAATGAAGCACATGTCGAAAACCTCAAGCGCAAAAGCTCTGATCTGGAATCTTTGAATAAATACTGGTTTGGTCTGACCGAGCATGAACAAAGCAACAGCCAACTGGCGGCTGCGGCCGTGCGCGCTTATATCACGCGCGGCGAATGTGCCGTGGCGCATAAAATAATCGAGCAGAATGTACAGAACGAATGGAATGCCGAGCTGATCGCGCTTTATGGCGAATGCCTGAATTATCATGTCAACCGGCAGATCGAATGCGCGGAACTCTGGCTCAAGGCGCAGCCGAACAATGCGGGTTTGTTGTTGACACTGGGTAAGCTGTGCACACACTGCGAGCTTTGGGGCAAAGCGCAGAATTATCTCGAAGCGAGTATTTCAGTCGGACCGAGCACGACAGCCTATTTCGCCCTGGCGCAATTGAATGAAAAACTGGGCAAGCATGAGATGGCTATGGATAACTACAATAAAGCAGTAGAGCTCACATTGAAAAAGAAGTGAACAATTAAGCTTAAACAGGCATGACTTAGAATAACAGTGCTTATAGCGTTTTGTTGCTTGAAGGCGTAAAAACGTCAGAGAAGAAACTGTCTTTAGGTAAATTGCGCAACGCTGTAAAGTCCTGATAAGCCGCTTTAACCATGATCGGAGAGCCGCAGGCATAAACCTTGTGGTTCTCCAGTGTCGCATAATCTTGCAAAACGGCTTCGTGAACGAAACCTGTCCTGCCGGTCCAGGCATCCTCAGGCAAGGCGTCGGACAGCACTGGAATAAACGAAAAATTCTTATGCTGTTGCTGCCATTTCGCGATGAGATCAAGCAGATAAAGATCCGCCCTGTTACGCACACCCCAGTAAAGCGTCATGACATGCGAACCATCTTTGTTCTGATAAAAAACATGTTCAAGTATGCTTTTTATCGGTGCGAATCCTGTTCCGCTGGCTAAGAAAATTATAGGTACATCAGGCGGCGTGTCGCGCAGAAAAAATGAACCCAATGGCCCTTCAAAGCGAAGAATGTCCTTGATTTTCATTGTGGCAAAAACTTGCTCGGTAAACACCCCGCCGGGATAATTGCGCACATGTAATTGCAGTACCTCGTCATCATGTGGCGCATTGGCGAGAGAGAAGCTGCGGCGCTTGCCGTCCTTGAGCAGGATGTCGATATACTGCCCCGCCATGAACTGCAATCGCTGATTGGCGGGTAATTTCAGGGCAACGAGCATGACATCCGGTGCAATACGCTCGAGGCTCGCAACTCGAGCGGGCAGTGTTTTGACCTCTATGTCTTTGATGGCGCTGATCTCATGACATTCGATCACCAGATCTGATAATGGCTCAGCGCAGCAGAACAAAGCCATGCCGGCTTGTTTTTCTTCACCTGTCAGCGTTTCTTCGTCATGGCGGCCATAATCAACTTCGCCTTGCAAGATTTTACCTTTGCAGACGCCACATGATCCGTTGCGGCAACCGTAAGGCAGAGAAATGCCCTCGCGCAAGGCGGCTTGTAATATGGTTTCTCCGGGCGTGGTATTCAGAACATGCTCGCTGGGTTTTATAATGATTTTGTGCGTCATTGAACTGCAAAAAGAATCGAAAATTAGAGAAAAGGGATAAAAAGCTTAAATGAAAAAAACTGTGCTCATGGTTGGTTGTGGCGATATCGCCTTACGCGTTGCACCGCTTCTGCAAGAAAAATATCGAATTTTTGGCTTATTTCGTCATCCGGATAAAGCGCGTCCATTTTGTTCGCTCGGTGTCAGGGCAATCGCAGGCGATCTTGATCGACGCAGCAGTCTGAAAAAGCTTGCAGGTATCGCGCAAATCATTATACATCTGGCACCGCCGCCGAATCATGGAGTGCGCGACACACGCACAGCCAACTTGCTTGCTGCATTGTCAGAATGGACAAAAGGAAAATCGAAAATTCTACCACAACAACTCATCTATATCAGCACTAGCGGCGTTTATGGCGACTGTCAAGGAAAAATAATCAATGAAACCAGGCGCTTGAGTCCGTTTAATGCAAGAGCTGTCCGGCGGGTGAGTGCCGAAAACCAGGTGCGTGCATGGGGTAGGCGTAATCGTATTCCGGTTTCAATATTGCGCGTTCCCGGTATTTATGCCAGTGATCGCCTGCCAGTAAAAAGAATTCGTGAGGGTATCCCGGCATTTATCGCTCAGGATGATGGTTATACCAACCATATTCACGCTGATGACCTTGCGCGGATCATTTGTGCTGCAATCCGGCACGGTAAATCTGGTCGGGTCTACAATGCGACAGATGATACACAAATGAAGATGGGTGATTATTTCGATCTCGTCGCCGACCATTTCAACTTGTCACGCCCGCCGCGCATTTCGCGCGATCAAGCGACAGGCCGCATTTCTCCGGGTATGTTGTCTTTTATGAATGAATCAAGACGCATCAGCAATCGGCGTATGAAAAAAGAGCTGCACGTGACGCTGCGGTATCCGACTGTTGCGGCGGGCGTAAAAGAAGCTACAATCGCAGAAAATTGCCGGTAGGCGTGCTGTATGTCAGAAAACAGAAAAATGCTGGTTATCATGAATGGTCAATCCGCAAATGAACAAGTCCTGTTAAATCATTTCTTTTCAAGGTATAATCACACCTCTTTACAACGCTCATCATCGCGATAAGTAATTGTAAATTAAATACAATAATGATTGTCGCGATTCAGATGCCCGGGTGGTGAAATTGGTAGACACAAGGGACTTAAAATCCCTCGGACATTGCGTCCGTGCCGGTTCGACTCCGGCCCCGGGCACCACCTCATGCTGCCTGCGTGACTACGCTGGCAGTGCGCCGGAAATGTTTTCTCCACTTACAGTTGATGCCAGCGCCGACGAGCCCAGCACCGCGGGCCAGCTTTATGGTTGCTTGCTGCGCTCATTCAGCGTAACTTTTGGCGCATTCCTAAAAAGTGTAATTTCAACACAAACAGAAAATGGGTTTGTACGGTATTTCCCCTTATAATAGGATGCCTATCTTTTTGATACGGAACACGGGAATTCTGACTATGAGATCAAAAGCAAGATTTATCGCACTCCTGTTATTGCCACTCCTTTTTTCGTTTCAAGCCAGGGCGGATGATCGGACTGCGACGGAAGTCTATTTTGCACGATCCGGTTTGAAGCTGATCAGCGGCGTTGTCAACGTGGCTACCGGCTGGATGGAATTACCTAAAACGATCAGTTTGTGGCAGCATAAGACTGATAACGAACTGGTGGGCGTGACGGAAGGCGTTCTGCGAGGACTTGTGCACACGGCAAGTCGAACAGCGAGTGGTGCGCTGGATCTGGCTACTTTCTGGCTGCCGACTTTTCCGACGCCGCATCCGCCATTTATCTGGGAAGATTTTTCGGTTGAGTCGGAATATTACGCCTTCCGGACGGGTGAATAAAAGTCTTGTATAGCCGGTATACCGCAGCAGATTATTCGCATTCCACGACCCAGATATCTTCATAATTCCAGTCGTTGCAGGGATCGCCGGAAAAATTCAGAAACATCAGGAAGAAGATGAGTAAAAAAAGCAATGCGTTTTTTTGATCAGCGGACATGTGGATCAATCGAGTTGAACAAATATTATCAGCATTTTTTACCGGATCAGGACATAAAAAAGCATACGTATTTTTGCACGTGATGCAGCGGACATAATGACTACGGACACGTCTTCGACCCTAACAAGACACCGGCATATCTGTGAGGATATCATTACCGTCGCGCGGCGTCTGCATCAAAAAAACATGCTGGCGGCAGCCGATGGCAATATTTCCTGGCGCGTCAATGAAAATGAAATATTGATAACTCCCTCGGGTGTTTCAAAAGCTTTCATGCAACCGGAGGACATGGCGCTGATTAGCCTGGATGGTCGTATTCTGAGTGGCCAGCCTTCTTCGGAGCGGCAGATGCATCTGGAAATTTACCGGCAATGTCATCAGGCGAAAGCGGTGGTTCACGCACATCCACCGACAGCGATCGCCTGGTCCATTGCGCGCCCCGATCTGACGTGCCTGCCGTCTCATGCACTGAGTGAAGTCATTCTGAGCTGCGGCGACATACCTTTTGTACCTTATGCACGACCCGGCTCGCAAGCTATGGGCGAAAATCTAAGTAGTTTTCTACCGCGTTATCGCGCACTGATTCTGGCGCGGCATGGCGCACTGGCCTGGGGCGAAAGCCTGGAAGAAGCCTGGAAGGGGATGGAGCGCATTGAACATTCCGCGGAAATTCTATGGAAAGCCGCCACCCTCGGCGGGTTGACATTTCTTCCGGATGACGAGATCGCGGCACTCAGAATCCTTCGGCAACGCATCGGGGATCGCCTGTTATGATCTTTCCCAAAGTAACGAAGATGATCTCCGCAATGATCAACGATTACGCCCAGTGTTTGTTCGCTCTGTCAGTGTTAACGCGAGCGGAAGGCAAGTAATGAAATGATCAATCTGAATGCGCTGGCGCTGCGTTTTGTGCATATGTCGAAAGATGCGGAGCTTTGGATACTGGATCAAACCCTGTTGCCACTGAAGGAAGAATGGCTGCTACTCCGCACAGTAAGCGAAGCAATTGACGCAATCAAAGCCCTGAAGGTCCGCGGCGCGCCTCTGATTGGCGTTACGGCGGCGCTAAGCCTGGGACAATCCGCGATAAAGGGCGCGAGCTATGCGCAATTGCTTGATGAAGCACGAGCATTGCATGCGGCGCGACCGACCGCAGTAAACCTGATGATGTGCATGGATCGCATGATGGCCGGAATCGCGTCAGGAAAAACCCCCGAGGAACTGCTCGGCATTGCAGTCCACTTGTTCAATGAAGATGTATCGCTTTGCACACGGATTGCAGAAAACGGTGCGGAGTTGATTAGCGACGGGGATCATATTCTCACGCATTGCAATACCGGCGGACTGGCGACGGCAGGCAGCGGCACCGCGCTTGGCGTGATCAGAAAGGCCAGCGCGCAGGGTAAAACCATCCATGTGTATGTCGATGAGACGCGGCCGCTGCTTCAGGGCGCGCGGCTGACCACGTGGGAGCTGAAAAAGCTGGGTATCCCCTATACATTAATTACCGACAACATGGCCGCACACCTGATGCGGTTGAGGAAAGTACAGAAAATTATCGTCGGCTGCGACCGGATAGCCGCCAATGGTGACTTTGCCAATAAAATCGGCACCTATGGCTTAGCCGTTCTGGCGCACCACCACCGGATACCGTTTTACGTTGCAGGTCCCTATACAACGATGGACTGGGCATGCTTCGATGGTGACCGGATACCGATCGAACAGCGCAGCGCCAGCGAAGTCTCCGGTGTCGAAGGTGTGTTTGGCCGGGTCGAATGGGCGACGCCGGATTCTCCGGTCTACAATCCGGCTTTCGATGTTACGCCGGCGAAACTGGTATCGCGCTGGATACTGGATTGCGGTGTTTTTACCGGAAACGATTTTCAAGCTGACAGAGTCCGGCAACTCATACCGCAGCAAAGCACGCTACAGATTTGAATACGACGACAACTGGTTTGCGCTAGCCTGACGAGTTTTGCCCGGCACATCGCAAGCAAATGTTCTCACAAACTTCTGCGGTTTTTTTGTTTCTTCTTCGAATTTACCGAAGTTTTGTCTTTCGATGTCCGCTGCCTGTTTTTGTGCATGCCGGTGTATTTCTCAATGCCCAGTTTTTCTATAAACTTCATTTTATCTTCAGGTGAAACGAGAATCGATTTGTCTTCATCGTAGATGATTTCCAGCCGATCCAGCGACAAGGCCGGACTTGCCGATGCGCTCTGGCTATCGCGTAGCGCCGTAATCGATTCGATTGGAATGTTCCAGGTAAATGGACCGCTTACTATTTCAAGATTCTCCGCATTCACAATGTATCGGGTGGACATCATGATCCACAACGGAAATCCCGCACCCATTACCAAAAAGAAAACAGCAAAAACATAATTGACGCTTCCACCGACTTTTAGCGCAACAAAAGCACCCAGCAGACACGCGACGATTGAAAGAGTCAGGCAAAACAACAACCATTTGTCGATTTTAGATTTGAATACGCTCATAAAAATGTAATAAGATTACTGCAATACCATTTTCAGTAGAAATAAACTAGATTAACGGCTTACGCGTTCCATTATGTCACACTTGTAACCGCAATTTGCGGTTCGAGTAGTCTTATCGTATACAACAAGCATTCACTTTTGTAAGACTTTCATTCAAAAAATCATGCAGCAGTTGACCTGAATGGCTCAAACCGTTAACATTGGCATCTTTTTCAAATCCCCGATAGCTCAGTCGGTAGAGCGACGGACTGTTAATCCGCAGGTCCCAGGTTCGAGCCCTGGTCGGGGAGCCAATTTGGTACAAAACTGGACACTCTTTGAAGAGTGCTGTTTGATTCAATTACAGCATGGGGACTGCAAATCAAGCTGTGTACCCGCCTGGCTTAAACATACGCAGGCTCGAATTCGAAGTGCAACAATAACACACCTAACGTTGGTTTAGCGTGACGCACCGTCTTCCCGAAGAAGACCTCAAACGAGGTTCTGAATCCAAGCACCTTGCATGGCCGATGGTTGAGTCGGCGGCCGGCCGCCATGAACCAAACACATAAGCTGTTAAAACAATGCGGGTTTGACGACTACCAGAATTACAACCGCAAATAATATCAATACCGGAAATTCATTGAAGAGGCGATAATAAACATGGCCATGCCGATTGGCGTCATGTTTAAATGCGGAGACAAATTTTCCGCAATAGTAATGGTAAATGATCAGTATAACGACCAGCGCCAGTTTGGCGTGAAGCCACGTCCCCGAGAAGCCGTACCCTAGCCACAGCCATACGCCGAAAACAACTGTCAATACCGCGCTCGGCGTCATGATGCCATAAAACAGTTTACGTTCCATAATTTTGAAACGCTCTTTTCCCGGTGTATCCTCGCACATCGCATGATAAACGAACAAGCGCGGCAGATAGAACAATCCGGCAAACCAGGTAACCATAAAGATAATATGTAACGCTTTTATCCAGAGCATCGTTGTCTTCTAATGTTTATGAGTTATCACAGCTGATCACACAATTACGTTATGACCTAATCAATCTCGCAGCGTAAAGCCCACCTTGATTGTAACCTGCCAGTGCCCGATTTTCCCTTGATCAATGTGCCCACGGGTTTCCACGACCTCGAACCAGCGCATATCCTGAACTGTTTTTGCTGCGCGCACTATCGCATTTTCAATTGCACCTTGTATGCCTGTCGTCGATGAACCGGTAAGTTCCATAATTTTATAAATATGATCTGACATCTTCTCTCTCCCTTCCGTCAAAATAGGTATTTACAGTATACCTAAATTGCGGTCCGATTAAACCGGTTTGCGCCAGTAATTCATTCCTGAGGATATCAATCGATTCAAATTGGGAAAACCGTTATATGCTAGAATCTGACTCATTCCTCGATAAGCGTGCGGCAGGATTGCCGACAAAAATAACAATGTGTTTTTCAGCAGAAGCAAGTTTTATCGTTGGTGGCAGTCTTTTGGTCGTCGGCACAGCTATTATCGGAAAAGTTAATGAAAGAAAAGACTATCCCGTTGCGCTGATTCCATTTGTTTTTGCCGCACAGCAAATTACTGAAGGATTGCTGTGGATTTCACTGGCACACAATAATCTACTCACGCAATTCTGGCTTGGCAATCTGTATGGAAGTTTTGTCGGCATCATCTGGCCGCTATATGCGCCGCTGGCAATTTACTTTGCAGAAACCGATGCGTATAGAAAAAAAATAATAGGATTTATTGGCATTGCCGGGGCTTCATTGAGCGTTTATACGGTTATCGAACTGACAAGTCAGCCGGTAACCGTGGAAATTATCAATCAGCATATCTATTATGAGCATAATGTGCATGCTTATCCACTGATCATACTGCTCTATCTGCTGGC
>JADZAR010000077.1 GCA_020852475.1 Nitrosomonas sp. | reverse complement strand
CAGCCATGAAGCTGGCAGAAGCTTTTAAACTAAAACGCTCTACTGTAGACTCCCATTAAAAATGGGAGGGGATTATCGTTGCTTGATAGCCTCATGAATATCACTGTATAAATCCTGAAGATCATATTCCTGAACGCTCCTGATGTGCATGACTACATCATTCAGCGCATGATATGGCGTTAACGGCGCATTAAATGGCGGGCTATCTTACCTGAAATGAAACATCGCTTCCCGAACGGCTAATACCTGTTGACCACAATGACAGGAATTACAAGATCGCCTTCGATGCGTCTTAGCAAACGATCTCGGTCTTTCTCGTCCATCGCGCATCGGTATGGAAAGTTTTGAGCAGCAACTTATCGACGTTGGAGATTAATGGTGATATCCGCTCCTAAATCGCCGGTGGCAAATGCAGCATCGCCAAATGCCGGAAAACCCAGCCGCAGTTCAGGGTTGTTTGAAAGTCCGAAAGGTTCATCAGGCATCATATTCCATTTTTTATTCAGCTTGCGGTTACCATCGACATCATGATAAACCGCTACCGCATAGATTCCCGATTTATCAAGGTTTAAACAGACGACATGCTGCTCTTCCACTGCCGGAACTCGTATACGTTTTGTACGTCCCTTTTTATTCAGAAAATTTTCCGAATCATGATAAAGCTCAACACTCAACATGCCTCCGCTGCTTACACCGTTAACGGTCACTCTGATCTGTGGAATATCTGAATTACAAGAATCCGCCGCTTCATAAGGCCGGATATCCAGCCTTTCCTTATCAGCAGCGAATGAAGCAGGAGTTACAGCGAGTATAAGAAAGCAGAATAGTTTGATAAACTTTTTCTGTATCCTGCAGATTCGATTCAATTCTACGAAATTCATTTTATCGAAATCATCCAGACAAGTAATTCTAAAAAATCAAAAAAAACCACAAAAACCTGTCACTTGTGTTTTCATGATATCAGAAATTTGCGCCATCGATTTACCCAACCATTCTATTTGTAGAATGTATACGCTTTATATCGGCAAAGATTATTCTTTCGGATAATATGTTCAACCAGATTTACGGAATCACTGACCATAGTCAGTATCCAGCCAGTTTTGAATCACAAAATTCTATCGATAAAACATCCACATCTCACCAACAAGGATTGACTTGACTTGAATCGATAAAACTGCAAGTGAACCAGCTTTTTATGTGGTGACGGCATCAGGTCTTCACGCTGATGAAACGCCAGACGAAACGTTTAATCCAACGCCGAATTCGCAGGCGATCGGAAACTTTTCAAAGCGCTATTGTATAAAACTCCAGAATAATAAGAGCAATGAGTTAGATATCTCACTATGGGCTTTTTCAAAAAACCGCGTTATCTATCACTGCGAGCAGGAAATTCAGATCTATCAAATGAGTCCGACAATTCTTGATATTGAAGATTGCAGCACAAGGATAAGGATAAAAAATATAAACGGGACATGATCAAGCAACCTTATGAAAAACTGTTACTTAATCTATCCCGTTTCAATTCAGAACTCTGACACATCTAAAATTCAAGGAACGTCAGAATCTTTTCAAATCACCAACACAAATAATTATTACTACACCGCAACCATAAGCAGCCACCTTATCTGTTCGAATTCAGTTTTCCCGGCAGACTTGAATAATAGAATGCAAGATTTTCAATGTCTTCTTTACTTAATGCTGCCGCCATACCAGCCATAATCGGGTCCGTACGATTACCTGATTTGTAATCTCTCAATGCTTTTGCAAGATATGTTCGTTGCTGACCACCGATATGTGGAAAGCTAGGTGCAGGACTATTTCCATCAGCGCCATGGCAAGAAGCACAGGCCTCCGCAGCTTTGCTTTTGCCCGCTTCGATATCCGCGGCTATAACCTGACCAGATACCATCAAAGCAACACTGCTTAGCGCTGCAATAATACTTTTCTTCATAACTTGTTCCTTATGTGAATGCGTAATTAGTTATTTGCGTAGAAAGCCGCAAGATCCTTGATGTCCTGATCAGATAATGTTTTTGCAAGCGCAGTCATGGATGGATGACTGCGTGTACCGTCTCTGTAGCCTTCAAGCGCTTTAATCAGATATTCAGCATGCTGACCGCCGATCCTAGGTACATGATAGGCTTCTGGAAATGCCGTGCGATAGCCTTCAATGCCATGACACCCCACGCACATGGAATTTTTTTCTTTTCCTGCAGCTGCGTCACCTGCCTGAGCAATACTTGAAAACGCAAACAACATGCTTGTGGCAAGTAATATACTCACCATTAATTTTTGTTTCATATAAGCCTCCTCCTCTTAAAAGCTAAACTTTAAACGATGTACTCGATTTGGTCAATGAATTGCGAACTATGTCCATGTTGTTTATAGGGAAATCGCTTCGCAACTACTCCCCTATTTTACCTGATTTTGACTCCAACTCTTCCCATCTTTCGAGACAATTGATCAAATCTTTTTCGATTTCTGAAGAACGTCTCTGCAGAGCTTTCGCTTCTTCCAAATTATCTCGATAAAGCGCCGGATTATTGAGGCTGAGCATGATACCGGTTTGCTCCTGTTCAAGCGCTGCAATTTTATCCGGCAATGCAGACAGCTCGCGCGACTCTTGATAACTCAGTTTTTTTGCTAAAGAAACAGCTTTATTCTTTTTGGTTTTATCATCGACTTTAATACGCGCTTCCGGCGTCAAACTGCTCTTGATTTGCTCTTTTGCCAGCATCCAGTCCGCGTAGCCGCCGACATACTCACGCAGCAAGCCGTTTCCTTCAAACGCGATAACCTGCGTGACGACGTTATCCAGAAACTCACGATCATGGCTGACAAGAAAAAGCGTACCTGCATAACCTTGCAGTAAATCTTCGAGCAATTCCAGCGTCTCAATATCGAGATCATTAGTAGGTTCATCCAGCACCATAACATTGGAAGGTCGAGTAAATAAGCGTGCAAGCAACAGACGATTACGCTCTCCGCCAGACAGCGATTTTACCGGGGAACGCGCACGTTGCGGGGAAAATAAAAAATCCTCCAGATAACTGATGACATGCTTGCGTTTGCCATTGATTTCAACGAACTCGGAACCTTGACTGACGGTTTCTGTTAATGTTAGCTCATCATCCAGTTGCTCGCGCATCTGATCAAAATACGCAATGGACAGTTTTGTCCCTTGCCTTATTTGCCCGGAATCAGGCAGCACTTCACCTAGGATGAGTTTTAACAGCGTGGACTTTCCTGCGCCATTCGGCCCAAGCAATCCGATGCGATCACCGCGCATAATACGACAGGAGAAATGGTCAATAATGATTTTATCGTCATACTGCTTGGTTACATTTGTTAGTTCCGCGACGAGATTACCGGATTGCTCGCCCGCATCCACCGTAATATTGACTTTCCCGATGCGCTCTCTTCTGACCGCACGCTCTTTCCGTAATGCTTCCAATCGCCGAACACGCCCTTCGTTTCGCGTACATCGAGCCTGTATACCCTTACGTATCCAGATTTCTTCCTGAGCAAGCACTTTGTCAAATTTCTGCTGATGAATCGTCTCGATTTCGAGCAATTCCATTTTTTTACGTTGATATTCTGCAAAATTACCCGAAAAACCAGTGAGGATACCGCGATCAAGCTCAACAATACGGGTTGCTATATGATCCAGAAATCGGCGATCATGCGTAATGAACAAAACGCTACCAGAAAAATTCTGCAGAAACTCTTCCAGCCATTCGATTGATGCAAAATCCAGATGATTTGTCGGCTCGTCCAGCAGCAATACATCGGGCGATAATACGAGTGCACGCGCCAATGCTACGCGCTTTCTTAAACCGCCTGACAAATGTTCAATCAATGTATCGGTCGGAAGACCCAACTTATCAATAACTGTTTCAACACGCGCCTGTATGCTCCATCCACCATGAACATCCAGTTCGTTTTGCAGATTCTGCAAACGCTCCAGCAAGCGCTCGGTATCGAGGCCACCAATACTTAATTCATGAGAAACGGTATGATAATCCAACAGCGTCTGGCTGATAGCGCCCAAACCATTGGAGACTTCCTGAAAAACAGTACAACTCGCGACTAACTCCGGTTCTTGCGGAACATAGGCAATTTTTAGCGCTGGAGCACACCACAATTTTCCATCATCAAGCTTGATTGAACCTGACAGGACTTTCAGAAGACTTGATTTGCCGCCACCATTTCTACCAATAAGCCCAACACGTTCACCAGAGTCTATCTGGAGACCGGCGCGATCAAGCAATGCGTGGTGACCAAAGGCCAAACAAGCTTTCTCCAAAGTAATCAACGGCATAAAACTGGCAACAAGTGCTTATATATAAGAAGGAAATGTAAATAAACTGGCAACTCGACTCTGTCGTGGTTCCGTATCAACAAAATCAAACATAAAAAAGATTAACCGCCAGCGACACGCTATCATGAGTCTTTGGCGGTTATAATTCAGTTGAAGGCAGGGCGTTATTTTAATGAATTATTCAGCAGACGCCACACTGATTTTTTTCGGTTTAACGTCTTCCCGCTTAGGTATGGTCAATTCCAGCACACCATTTTTTGAAACCGCTGAAATAGCATCAGGGTTCGCCGTATCCGGCAAGCTGAACCGACGGTAGAATGAACCGTACGTCCGCTCCACACGTTTATAGCCTTCCTTCTCTGTTTTAGCCTCAGTTTCTTTTTCGCCTTTAATCGTCAACACGCCATGTTCCATGCTGATATCGATATCCTCTGGTTTAACGCCAGGAATATCAGCATGAATTACAAATTTATCTTTTTCTTCTTTTATATCCACAGCCGGCGCCCACTCAGCTGTTGCCGTTGAGCCTTCCGCGGCACCACGCTCCAGCTCTTTTTGCAATTGACTCAACAAACCTAATCCCCAAGGTTCATAACGTGTAATAGTCATCATTTTCTCCTTTTCAAAAAACTAGATTTATTCGATGAAACTCCCAATTCGGATATGTGGCTGCTTGCTTTTATTTCAAGAGCACACCACGGCTCGGGATACAAAAAAGCTATAAAGATTCAACTGGCGTTATAACGACGCAGCACCTTCCAACCAGCGAAGAGCACCAAACCTGGTAAAGCAAAAACCCACCAATTGTATACCATCCACATTGCATTATTAGAATCCACAACGATATTAGCTTCCGCAAGTTCTATGGCATGAATCTTTTGATTACCACGATCTATAGCCGTCACATGCATTATAAATTTTATTGTTTGCACTCCGGAAGATTCAGGTACAACCTGCCATTTCCACTGAGTCGATTCATGCAGTCCATATAACTGACTCTGTGGCCCAGGATCATCAATGCGAAAACCTTCACCGGTAATTTCGGCCTTCATGCTTGGTGAAATAAAACCGGTAATTCCCTGAATTGATGTGCCTTCAGATGAAATGGCCACAATATCATTAATGAATTCTGCGAGCGTTTGCGTATTTATCCGCAAACCGACATCGAAACTTTCGAATTGTCTGGCCGCGGTTGGTGCGATAATGGCATTGCTGTCCAAAGGCATCTTCATAATTACTGGATAAACAAATTGATTCTTCTTCGCCAGCATATGCATAAATGAGTTAATTGAAAATGGAATAACCAGCAAAACCAGCAATAACGCAACCGGCATTAATAAACTAGTATTCGTGCTGGATTCCATAATTTTTTCACTCGCGACTTCTTCTCTAGCATGATCTTTTTTCCGCACATCGGATCCCGGATTATTTGATTGCGAATTGTTCATAAATTCCTCTGCTGTTCGTATACGATCGTTGTTAAAACATCATATCATTTTTATTTTGAGCATTTTGTGATTACTTTGAGCTTAACAGCGTCGGGTTAGACCTCCTGGACTTAAGTAATAAATGCAAATATAAATTATTGTATTCACCAAGATTGGAAGTTAATTTCAAATTAAATTTGGTAAAACGTGGGAATGACGTTGCATGCGGCTAATCAACGCACCCTAGTTGCGCAAGCAAGCAGCATGATAAAGTCATAAAAATTTCCCTGCCGTCATTTTCATCTGACGGCAGGGAGTGGGGAGAACGAGAATAAAACTAATGCAACTTATTAACTAGCTCATTTTCCTATTCAAGGAACAATCCGGTTGTTAAGTATTTCTTTGCTCTGGTTATTCCAGATAACGTCTGTCAGGTTAGAGTAACGGGTGACAATCTGTGCCGCTATACCACCTGAAAACAATCCTGCCCAGCCCAGTATCACAAAACCCCAGTGCAGTGGCGCGCTAAACAGCTCTTCCATGAACCAGAATGCGT
>JADZAR010000076.1 GCA_020852475.1 Nitrosomonas sp. | reverse complement strand
CAGGTCAGTGTACGCATTGCCAATGATCATTTGGGTCTTTTTCCCGCGCTGGAAAAATATCTGGACAGGAATATTGAAATTCGCGGATGGGTGTCGCGCAGACACAATCGTTTCATGATATCCGTTCAGCACCCGAGTGCACTCATACTCCGCTGACGTTGATTCAGAATCGGTGCAAGCTTCGATAAAGAGAAATTTGAATGCAATAATGCGTTTTCCGGCGAAATCACAGACAGGCGTTTTCAGAAACTGCCATACGACGAACGTTGTCTGCGCCAGCTGATTTTAGGAATAATCAGACCCAGCAGCAATCCGCCGCCCAGTACCAGCGCGCCGGTAATAAACCAGTCTTTATCGTTATTGCTGCTTAACTCGCTGAACCGCTCCTGCAGTGTCTTGACCTGCGCTTTTGCTTCGACCAGTTGCTGTTGCAGCTGTTTATTTTCAGCATCAATCGCCAGTACATTCGCCGCCCTGTTTCTGATTGCATTCAGTTGTTCTTCCACTGCTTTTTTTTCCGCTTCAAGCAGTGCTATGCGTTTGTTGGCATTGTCATACTCGTTTTTTACAGCATTCAACTGGCCACGTATGCTCGCATCCTTCGGCTCAGTCTGGGTGACTTGCTTGACCAGATTCTCCAGTTGCACGCGTGCAACCGGTTCACGAATGAGATAGCGCGTCAGTACCCAGCCTTCCGTGCCGGCGTTTGTCTGAACACGCACGTAGCCATTGTCAAC
This sequence comes from Nitrosomonas sp., assembly GCA_020852475.1. Classification (GTDB taxonomy): domain Bacteria; phylum Pseudomonadota; class Gammaproteobacteria; order Burkholderiales; family Nitrosomonadaceae; genus Nitrosomonas. Next base: position 9,148 of record JADZAR010000076.1, on the reverse strand, counting down.
GTCCGGATCCAGTACGGTCAACGCCGCGCCGCTTTTCAGCATGCGTATGATCGCGTGATTGCCGCTGGGCCCGGTGCGCAACATTACCTCGAACTGATCGGTGACATAGCGCTGATCAGCATGAACCAAGGCTGGCAATGCTGTGCAAACAACGATAAAAAATTGCAGTATCAAAAGAATTTTTCTCTTCATAAGCCAAGCATTCCATGTCGAATTAAAACATGCCCTGAGAGCCCCGCCGTGCAGCAATGCCGAACAGAATCGGATCGAAACTGACGGTGTCATTGAGCGTATGCGCTAATACGTACGTTTTTTAGGTGGAAAAGAATCTACTGTCAATGGTTTCAGCCGCACGGGCTTATAATCCAGACGATGGCCGTCGCTAAAAAACAATGTGTGTTTCAGCCAATTGTCGTCATCACGCTCAGGAAAATCGTCACGCGCATGCGCGCCGCGACTCTCACGCCGCGCTTCGGCTGAAAACATCGTGGCGACAGCGACTTCCTTCATATTATCCAGCTCCAGCGCCTCGATACGCGCCGTATTGAACACCCTGCTTTTGTCCTTGATTTCCGTCCGCCCCACCCGTTCAGCCACTGCCTTGATTTTTTCCACACCTTGCAACAGCGTATCTTCAAACCGGAAAACACCGCAATAAGTTTGCATGGTTTTACATAGCGCATCGGTTACCTGCGCGACATTCTCGCCATCCTTCTGATTTTCCAGCCGCGCGAGCCGGCTTAACGATTTTTCCGCCGCATCCGCGGGTAGCGGCTTGTGATGCGGATTGATTTTCAAATCCTCAATAATCTGATTTGCCGCCGCCCGCCCAAAAACAACCAGATCCAGCAGAGAATTCGTACCCAGACGGTTAGCGCCATGTACGGAAACGCATGCGCATTCGCCTACCGCATAAAACCCTGTCACGACTTCCTCCGGCCCCGTTTTATAGGGCGCCACGACCTGACCATAGTGGTTGGTCGGTATTCCGCCCATCATGTAATGTGCTGTCGGCACGACAGGTATCGGATCGTGAATGGGATCGGCATGCGCAAATTTTATTGCGAGCTCGCGGATTCCCGGCAGCCGCGACTTGATAATATCCGCGCCCAGATGATCCAGTTTCAGCAACAGATGATCGTTATCGTCACCGCAGCCACGGCCTTCCTTGATTTCAAGGGTCATTGCACGCGCCACCACGTCGCGACTGGCAAGATCCTTGGCATTGGGCGCATACCGTTCCATAAAACGCTCGCCATCCTTGTTGATGAGATAACCCCCCTCGCCGCGCACCGCCTCGCTGATCAATACACCGACACCATGAATGCCCGTCGGATGAAATTGCCAGAACTCCATATCTTCGAGCGGAATACCGGCGCGCGCAGCCATGCCCAGTCCGTCGCCGGTATTGATCAGCGCGTTGGTATTCGCCTGAAAAATGCGGCCGCCGCCGCCTGTCGCGAACAATGTGGCTTTGGCCTGCAACAACATGACCTCGCCGGTTTCCATTTCCATTGCAGTAACGCCGAGTACATCGCCCTGCGCATCGCGAATCAGATCAAGCCCCATCCATTCCACAAAAAACTGGGTATTGGCGCTGACATTGCGCTGATAAAGCGTATGCAGCAATGCATGGCCGGTGCGGTCGGCGGCCGCACACGAGCGCGTCGCCTGCGCGCCGCCAAAATTCTGCGACTGTCCGCCGAACGGGCGCTGATAAATCTTGCCGTTTTCCAGCCGGTCGAACGGCATACCGAAATGTTCCAGTTCATACACCACTTCATTCGCCTGGCGGCACATAAATTCGATGGCATCCTGGTCGCCGAGATAATCGGAACCCTTTACCGTATCGTACATATGCCAATGCCAGTTATCTTCGGTCACATTACCCAGCGACGCCGCGATGCCACCCTGCGCGGAAACCGTATGCGAGCGCGTGGGAAAAACCTTGGACAGCACCGCAACCTTGAGCCCGACTTCGGAAAGCTGCAATGCCGCGCGCATGCCGGCGCCACCCGCACCGACTATAACAACATCAAATTTTCTTTTTATGATTGTCACATCAGCTCCACAAAATTTCAGCTGTCCACACCAGGTAAACCAGCAAAGCAATAATCACCAGAACCTGCAACGTCAGACGAATCGCCACCGGCTTGACATAGTCCATCAATACATTGCGCACACCGACCCACGCATGCCAGAACAGCGCCGCAAAAAACAGGAAAGTCGCAATACGCATCCATGAATGCTTGAAAATGCCGGACCAGGCTGCATAGTCCTGAGGCGGGTTAATCGTAACCAATACCGCGAGCACTGCAATGTAAACAACCATGAAGACGGCCGTGATGCGCTGCGCCAGCCAGTCCCGCAGTCCATAATGCGCGCCCGTAACAATACGACCGGAGTGCTTCACCATAACGCTACTCCAGTCAAAAGCGTCAGCGGAATGCTGATCGCCAGCACCCACTTACTGCTGGCGCGCGCCTGAGCAAGCTCGACGCCGTAATGCAGATCCAGCGCCAGATAACGAATGCCCGCGCACAAATGATGCAGAAAGAACCACACAAAAAAAACCAGCAACAGCTTCAGACCCGGATGTTGCAAAACCGCCTGCATGGCCGCAAAGCTTTCAGGGGATTCCAGCAGCATGTTCAGCCCATACAACAGGAATGGAATGCCCGGAAAAAAAAGCAAAACACCGCTGATGCGATGCATGATAGACACGATGGCTGGCAATGGCTGAGTGATCTTGAAGAGATCCAGATGCCTGGGGCGCTGATGTTTTAATTTCGCTTCCATGCGTGAGACCTTAAAGTGATAGTTTCGAAGCTGACCGCCTGCCCGGAACTCCATCGAACTCCTGGCTGCGCATTTTCGTACCAAGTTTAGTCTGTAATACAACAGGACACAAGCCATAACGCGCCACCATCACTGCGCGCCGGATCACAATCGGACTGCGTCGATTTGACTGCGTCCCGAAATCGTGGACAATCAGGCGATTATTCATGCAATGCGGGGATTCATATGCATTCAGATACGCTTAAAGCCGCCCGGCGCGCCATCAATCAGGCTTATCTCGCCAACGAAGCATCGACAGTACAGCATCTGCTGTTGCAATTAACAGACTATCCGGCTGATGCGGTTTCCAGGTCTGCGCAGGCGCTGCTTGAGAAAATACGTTATAAGCCGCACCAAGCCCGACAGTCGCTCACGCAGGCATTTCTGACCGATTATCAACTCAATAGCGATGAAGGCATTGCGTTGATGACTATTGCCGAGGCCTTGCTGCGCATCCCGGACAAAGCCACACAGGATCGTTTCCTGACCGACCGGTTGAGCGCGGTGGACTGGCGACCGCCTGCGCATCACAGCGACTTGTTAACCCGCATGGCAATCGAAGCGCTGGCTTTTTCCGGATCACTGGAACGACGGCAATTGCAGATACAGACGGCCCGACAGCAGTTTCATCCGGTGATGGAAAGATTGCTGTTGCGATTGGGACAACCTGTGATACGCATTGCCATCAAAAAGGCCATGCATATTCTCGGCGCGCAATTTGTATTTGCAGAAACCATAGAACAGGCCATTTGCAAATCTGCTGACGCGACCGGAAATACCGGTAATGGCATACGCTACTCATTCGATATGCTCGGAGAAGCCGCGATCACGGCAGCAGACGCGGATCGTTTTTTTGCCGCATATCAGCAGGCCATTACGCAACTGGCGGCAAGTCGTGCTTCTGACGCTGAAGATTCTACCGGTCTTTATGCAAACCCAGGCATTTCCGTCAAACTTTCCGCGCTTTATCCGCGCTATGAACCGCTTCAGCACACGCATGCCGTGCCTGAACTGACATTCAGATTGACGCAGCTTGCAATTCAGGCGCGCAAGGCAGGCATTACACTGACCCTCGATGCCGAAGAAAGCGAGCGTCTGGACATGGCGCTGGATATTTTTGCGGCAGTTTTCATGCATCCGGAACTGGATAACTGGCCCGGACTGGGGCTGGCTGTGCAGGCTTATCAGAAGCGCGCTGTTCATGTTATCCGTTGGCTTGCGCAACTGGCGAAAAGCAGGCAACGCGGAATTCCTGTCAGGCTGGTCAAAGGCGCGTACTGGGACAGCGAAATCAAGCGTGCGCAGGAAAACGGCCTGGACGGCTATCCCGTTTTTACCCGAAAATCGGCAACCGATATCAGCTATCTGGCCTGCGCGCGATTGCTGATCAATGCGCCGGATTGTTTTTTCCCGCAATTCGCCACGCATAACGCGCATACCGTTACCGCCATTATGCAGATGGCGCAAGAACATCCCGGATATGAGTTTCAGCGACTGCACGGCATGGGTGATGCGCTGTATCAGGCCATTCAAACGCATGTGGATGCGTCGATTCCCTGCCGCATCTATGCGCCCGTCGGCGGGCATCAGGAACTGTTGCCCTATCTGGTGCGGCGCTTGCTTGAAAACGGTGCAAATACTTCATTTATCAATCAAGTCGAAAATCCGGATATTCCCCCGGAAGAAATCACCCGTGACCCGGTCACTGTCTGGTTGAATGGAAAGCCGGAAGGATTGCCGTTACCCGCCGCGCTGTACGGTCCTCGGCGCCGTAACGCGCAAGGATTGAATCTGGCCGACTCGCAAATCCGGCAACAGATTCAGCAAGCCTTGAACCAGCTTGCGGGCAAATTTCACCAGGCTACGCCATGGATCGATGGCAGGGCGCATGCAGGCCGGACACAGGCAATTGCCGCCCCCTACGATCATCGGGAAATCGTTGGCGAAGCAGTCTACGGCGACCGGGAAGCAGCAGCCGCAGCACTGGATGCCGCCGTCGCCGGTTTCGACAGTTGGCGATTGCAACCCGTTGAACAGCGTGCGGCCTGTCTGCTGAAAGCCGCCGATCTCATGGAACAACAACGCATGCATCTGGTATCGCTTTGCGTACGGGAAGGCGGACGTACGATCAGGGATGCACTGGCCGAAGTACGCGAAGCGGTCGATTTTTGCCGGTATTACGCGGCGAACGCACTGGAATTGTTCGGCAAACCTGTCACACTGCCGGGCCCCACCGGCGAGATTAATCAACTGCGATATTCAGGACGAGGCGTTTTTGTATGCATCAGCCCCTGGAACTTTCCGGTCGCCATCTTTACCGGTCAGATCGCCGCGGCACTGGTTGCCGGCAATACGGTAATCGCCAAGCCCGCGGAACGAACCACATTGACCGCAATGGCGTGCGCACGCATTTTTTATCAGGCCGGCATCCCGGAATCGGTATTGCATTTTCTGCCCGGCAAGGGCGCTGAAATCGGCCCCGAATTGATCGGAGACCGCCGTGTCGCAGGCGTCGCTTTCACCGGCTCCACCGCAACCGCGCAATGGATCAATCAGCAATTGTCCGGCCATCCGGTCATTGCGCCGTTCATCGCCGAAACCGGCGGTCAGAATGTGCTGATTGCCGACAGCTCTGCGCACAAGGAACAGTTAGTGCAGGACGCCGTGTTATCCACATTCAATAGCGCCGGGCAACGCTGCTCGGCGCTGCGGGTATTGTTTGTGCCGCACGAAATCGCAGACCGGATCAAGGCGCTGCTGGTCGGCGCAATGCAGCAACTGCGACTGGGCTCGCCCGCCGACTACGCCGCCGATATCGGGCCAGTCATCAGCGCATCCGCAGTAATGCAGCTCAAAATCCATATCAGCCATATGCGCGCGCTGGGTAACACCATTTATCAAATTCCCCTGCTTTCCGGCGCCACCCATGTGCAGCCTATGCGAAGCGGTTATTTTTACCCGCCGACGCTGATCGAATTACAGGCGATGGAACAACTGCGCGAAGAAATTTTCGGTCCGGTGTTACATCTCGTCCGCTATGCTTCCAATGAACTGAATGCTGTCATCGAGACTGTCAATGCCAGCGGTTACGGACTGACGCTGGGCATTCACAGCCGGATTCGGCACACGATTGAAACCATCCGGCAACGCGCTCGGGTCGGCAATATCTACATCAATCGCAACATGATCGGCGCCGTGGTCGGCGTGCAACCGTTTGGCGGCATGGGTTTATCCGGCACCGGCCCGAAAGCGGGCGGTCCGGATTATCTGCGCCGTTTCGCCGTGGAACAGACAGTTACCGACAATGTCGCAGCACTTGGCGGCAATACCGGGTTGCTGGCGCAGGATCTGCTTTAGCGGCATGGCGACACCGCCACAGGTCACCTCATCCACCTGAAACACAAGTGATGCGCAAGAATGAATTAACTCATTAATTTTTTGATAAGTTTCTAAAAACTTTATTTTGTTTGGTAACACTCTGTTTTTTTACCCTGAACAAATTTTGTCCGGCAGGATTCTGCAAAAATCGTTCCAGATACGAGATCAACCCTTACAGAATCGGGTAGAATGACAAACGCCAGTACGGTAAAAATCTGAAATATGCCCTGTTATCAACGGAAATGCATCAATCCGCTTTCTCACGATTTTTTGAATGAAACCCAATCCTCAACGACGAAAAACATTTACCGCGATTCTGCTGTCGAGCTTGTTCCTGACTGCCTGCGCATTGGGTCCGGACTATAAGCGCCCGAACATTGAAGTGAACGCGCAGTTCCGGATGAATCAACATGAAGGTGCATCGATTGCCACGCTGAACTGGTGGGAATTTCTGTGCGACGAGACGCTGCAAGCACTGATTCTCCAGGCGCTGACAAATAATCAGGATCTTAAGCAGGCTGTCGCTCTGGTTGATGAATTTCATGCGCGTTCGAGAATCGCGCGGATGGATTTCCTGCCCAAACTGGAAGGTAAAGCAAACGCACCCTTTTTCGGCACATTGGGCGGATTTTCCCAGGCGGGTTTTCCCACCGACTTCAATTATTTCGGTAATGCCGCACTAAACTGGGAGATCGATGTCTGGGGCAGAATCCGCCGGGCGACCGAAGCCGCCCGCGCCGATCTGTTTGCCCGGGAAGAAAACCGCCGGGCAATCATTCTCACCTTGGTCAGTGCGGTCGCGCAGACTTATTTTGATCTGCTGCAATACGACATGCAGCATGAAATCGCGCTTCGCGCCCTGTCTTCATGGGAAGAGTCAGTCGCCATTTCCCGGGCGCAGCTGGAAAGCGGTCTGATATCACGGCTCGATCTGGATCAGTTTGAAGCCGAGCGCGCCAATGCTGCCGCACTGGTGGCGGAATTTGAACGGCTGATTGTACTGAAGGAAAATGAATTGAATGTGCTGTTAGGGCATAATCCGGCGTCAATCATCAGAACGCATACGCTGGCGCAGCAATTCATACCTCCCGAAATCCCGGCCGGATTGCCTTCCGAATTGCTGGAGCGGCGGCCGGATATATTGCAGGCCGAGCAGGCGCTGACTGCTGCAACGGCGCGTGTCGGCATGACAAAAGCCATGCGTCTGCCACGCTTCTCGATCACCGGATTTATGGGCGTGGCCAGTCCGGCTTTGTCCAACCTGTTACTGTCAGATGCGGATTTCGGCACGGGCGGGATAGGACTTGCAACGCCCCTGTTTAACGCCACCAGTCTCGGTTTCGAACAACGCGCAGCCGAGGCCCAGGTCCGGCAGGCATTGGCGCATTACAGGCAGACAGTGCTGTCTGCTTTCCGGGAAGTCGAAGATGCGCTGATCACCATCCGCACATCCCGCCTTCAGCGCAAGGCCAGACAGCAACAGGTTGAAGCGCTGCAATCCGCGCTGCACGTCGCGGACTTGCGATACAAAGGCGGCATTACCAGCTATGTCGATGTACTGCTCGCCAAACGCAATTTGTTTCAGGCGGAATTCTCGCTGACCGAATCGCACCGCCTGCACCTGGTGTCAATCGTTCAACTCTACAAAGCGCTCGGCGGCGGCTGGAATCCCGGTGATCAATATGAAGAATAATGCACGCTGCCCGCATGCATACGCACAAACCGCACAGGAAAACTGGACAATACAATGATAAAACCCTGCACGCAACCCGACATGGCGCAATCACGTCATCAATCCACGGCAACGCTGATCCGGGCGGGATGGCTGACGGTATTGACGGCAGCCGTGGCGCTGATCGTAACCGGCTGTACCGCCGACCAACCCGCGGATGCATCCTTGCCGCCGCCGGAAGTGGAGATAATTACCGTCACCGCGCAAACGGTTCCGGACGAGCCTGAATTTATCGGGCGCACCGAGGCTTTTCGTCCTGTCGAAATCAGACCGCAGGTTTCCGGCATCATTAAGGAAATTTATTTCACCGAAGGCCGGAACGTGAAAAAGGGAGACAAGCTTTACCTGATCGACCCCGTGCCATTCAATGCGGTATATCAGGCCATGCGCGCGAAAGTGGCGCAGCACCGGGCGCGCCTGGTGCAGGTCAAACAGAATCTGGCGCGCGTGCAGCCGTTGCTCGAACAACAGGCCGTCAGCCAGAAAGACGTCGATGATGCGATAGCCGACGTGCGCAGCGAAGAAGCCGCACTGGAAGCCGCGCAGAATGATCTGGTCAAGGCCAAATTCGATCTCGACAATACGCGCATTGAAGCGCCCGTTGACGGCCGTATCGGCCGCAGCCAATTTTACGAAGGTCAGCTGGTTTCGGCGCAGACCACGCTATTGACCGTCATCGACCAACTCAATCCGATGTATGTCAGCGTCAACGTGCCGGAAAGCTATATTCTGCGGCGGCGCAAGGAACTCGCGGAAAAAAAGGTTGAACGGCCGGATCTGTATCAACTGCGCGGCATCATGACATTCGCCGACGGCAGCGTATACGCGGAAGAAGGCGTGCTGGATTTCACCGCGGTAACCATACGCCCCGAAACCGGCACATTGCAGGGCCGTTTCAAATTTCCCAATCCATCCGGCTACTTCGTGCCGGGATTGTCCGATTTTCTGCCGGGTCAGTTTGTCAGCATCCGGCTGATCGGCTATGTCCGTCCAAACGCCATACTGATTCCGCAGCGCGCTGTACAGCATGGCGTCAACGGTACGTTTGTCTATGTCATCGACGAACAGAGCACCGTCGAACTGCGCCCGGTCAAGGCCAGCATGTGGTACGACACTGACTGGCTGATTGAAAGCGGCGTCAGTCCGGGTGAACAGGTCATGGTCGCAGGTTTTCACCGCGTTCAGCCGGGCGTGCAGGTT
>JADZAR010000075.1 GCA_020852475.1 Nitrosomonas sp. | reverse complement strand
CGGCACATGTTAAGGTCGGTGATGTCATGAAAAAAACGGTGCCCATGGTGGCCGCCAACACGCCTATCGTGCAGTGGATAGACGAACAAATGCTGTTCACCGGTCAGCGTTCGGCACTGGTTGTTGAAGATCATAAACCGATTGGCCTGATTACACTCAATGATGTTATCAAGTGTCCGCGCGAACAATGGGCTGTAACACCGGTACGCATGAAAATGACGCCAGTTGACCGCCTTCATACGGCACAACCATCAAACAGTATTCTCGAAGTATTGAAGATCATGCGCGAACATAACATTAATCAAGTACCTGTTGCCGATGAAGAAAATATCGTAGGCTGGATTGATCGCGAACATTTACTGGAAATAATCCAGTTGCACAGCACAGTGGAGCGGTAACGTCGAATAACGAACTGACCTGAAACAGTTTTACAAATACCCTTTATTCAAAGCTCACCAGAGTAAATTGAAAACTGACCGGATCGGTGAGTACCAAGACGACATTCTTCACGATTGTTGTTTCATTGATCATAACAGACGGAATAATTAACGTGCCATCCCCAGCGGAAAAAGTCGCCCTGTTCTCAGGTGCTGCGGATAAAAATGTAATGCTGTCCTGATCAAGCTCGAACACGATACCGAATTCAGCCGCAACAAGCTGTAATCGGACATCAAAAAAATTGTTATTGCCGGCATCAACAGCGAAACCAACCGTACTGCCGTCAAAAACACCGGTCACATCATGCACATCAACACTGCTGATGACGACAAAATTATCAATCCGAAGTGTTTGCGAAGAATTAAAATTAGTTGTTGGCGTTTCATCTAATGGCGCGCCAAAGTTAGATATCTCCAGGTTTGCAATCGCATCAAAGATATTCATTCCATTAAAAAGAATTTTTGCAAACACCGTAAACCCGCCATTCTGGTTATCAAGAATTACCGAGTTATTCTTGAGATTAACAAACCATTGACTGGTGGCACTATCCGGATCGCCACCCACCTTCGCCATCGCCACGGTGCCTCGAGTATTGGAAAAACCAAATTCATTTACAATTGGATCAAAAGTACTTACCTTCGATGCAGTTACGCCTGTATCACTGTTTGTCACCTTGAATCCACCGCCCTGAATCACAAAACCAGGCACACTGCGATGAAAAATGCTCTGCGCATACGCGCCACTATCGATATAACGGATAAAATTAGCGACCGTTCCTGGCGCTTGCCGTTCAAACAACTCCATACAGAATTGCCCCATATTGCTGGTGAAACAAGCGACGGAATTAGCTTGGGACAGCGCCGGAAAAACTGACAAAATAACCAAAGCGATTATTTTTGAATAAGTTCGAAAAAAGGTCATAGCTGATTTAGCTGAAAATTAAGTTTATGGGTATCTCTATAGGCTGCGTCAATATTTTTTACCCGCATCGCATTTTGCTTATTCAATGTTTAAGGCCTTAAATTTTCAGAGACTCCCTTATTTTATAAATAACAATCAAACAGAAAAATATGGCGCAAATACTAAGCGAATACTTTTTCTTGCTTCCCGGCTTGCTCTTCCAGAAGCTTAAAAACCAGAATCAGGATGACAAGATAGTGGTAGAAAAGATCAAAATAAGCCAACCCCAGAAAAGCCCCGCCTACCGCGTATCCGACAAACGAAACCTGTAGCATCGCCGCCAGATCAAGCGCCCATTTATTCTGTTCTGAATTTTTAGTGATTTTGATTACTTTACTAGCCGTTCGCCAGTATTGTAAAAAAAGCATCAAAAAGATGAACAGACCGGCAAACCCATGTTCCGCCAATACTTCAAAATAAATGCTGTGATAATCATGAAATGTAGCCTCGCCCGATTCAACTTGATGAGGAACGTAGCGTATGTAATTCTCAACTGTATGACTTTCAAAGCCGCCACCGGTCAAAGGTCGGTCCAGTGCCATCTTATACCCGAACTCCCACGATTTTAGGCGCGCCATGGCCGACTCGTCTTCTTTGTATGTACCGATAGTTGCCATTCGATCATGCCACGATTGCGGCATAAACATATAAAAAACCGGAGATAGCAGTATTAAAGCCACAAAGATAATACCTTTACGACTGCTCTTCAGCCATAAAAAAAATGATACGGCGATGATTGCCAGAAACGCGCCGCGCGACTGCGTTCCAAGAATACCTATGGAGATTAACGCCATTGATAGTAAAAGGCCATAGCGAACCCATTTATTGTGAGAATGTAAGTAAAGATACCACGCCAGCGGCATAACCATAACAAGCGCCAGACCAATCTCTGTATTCCCTGCAATGAATCCTCCAGGCCCCAGGACATGGTAAGCGCCCCCGGTCATTAAAGTGAAAATTCCACCTTTAAATCCAAAAAAACCAATCGAAATAAAAATTATCCAGACAAAAATATGTATTTTCTCCCTGTCGGTTAAAGCCCAAAGGGATATAAAAGTCATCAGCTGAATTTTAAATACTTTTTCCCATTGTACCCAGGCATCTTCCGGGTACATTGCTACAACAGTTGAAACAAACATCCAGACATTAAACAGAATTAACCAACCGATAGCAGGTGACCAGAAAAATTTAAGCTTCTTCCATGAGAAGAGACAGGAAATTAAGGTAATGAAACCAGCCAGTGACGCAAAAGGGAAGTTGTAGGCAAATCCCCAGCCTAATCTGTGCGGATTCATATAACCAATCCAGGACCAGAGATAAATGCCAAAATGCGGTCTTTTGAAGATATAAGGAATGACCCCAAAAACAATCAGAAAAACGAGCAAATCTCTCAAGCAGCACCTCGAAAAGAATAGATTGATTATTGGAACGAAGCAAAAGCTTGACTGACATTCTCGGATTTCTCACTGATTACGTGCAGTCGTTTCTCGTAATATTTTTACCAACAAAATGTTTAACAATATCCCTTAATCAGTTTTTTCAGAAATACCAAACATGTTGAACATGCGTTAGTATTCATTTTCATGGACAACTAAAAAACCGCGCTGATGGCAAAGTATAGCATGTCACTCCTTGTGCCAGTATTGACAAGACGCTTAGTAGCATTATCTTTCAAGAAGCAATTTTAGCCGATTATGTGAAGTATTAATTTTACCAACTTCAGTACTTTTCTCTCAAATGCCTTGCTGTCGAAGAGTGATTACAACACTATTAATTTATTTAAAAAAATTTCCCTTGTAATTAAAATCGAGCAAATAAACTTTATGTTTTACGCAGAATTAGATTTATCATCTACTCAATTTACCATCTTCAAATGATGCACTCAAAATTGTTCCAGATTTATTTATATGTGCGTCAGGAATTGATCATTATCGATTCATAAACTGATTTCTTGAATACATCATAGAAACGCACCTCACACTTCGAAAAAACACTTTTATTCATGACTGCATAGAAGTCTTGAGCAAAGTAAAGCAGCCTATGAAAAAACCTTGAAGAAGAAACGATTAAAGAGATGCTTTTAAGGCATTCGGATGCATACCTAATCTCACGAGATTCACTAATTATCGCAAAAAAATATCGCTAATCCCTCGTTGATAAACTTTCTCAATATACGATAATTAGTCATTGAATAAAATTGTGTGAAAAGAGCGATGCCTTTTACTCGCAAAAGTGCTCATCGTTATGCAGATTTTCATGTCATCTGCAAACTGATCGACATTTATACTTCTATTGCCACATAATGCTTTCTTTAATTTAACTTCATATTGTCTTCTCTTTCCATTCTCATATAAATCAGGCGGTTGTCTCATAGCGAAGCTTAACGCCTGATAACGTGACAACATTTAAACAGCATGTATCTGATAAAAATGGAAAATAATAAGTGAACGATACCGCAAAACCCCAGAATCATAAATTTATCAATGGCGCACTATGGATGGTAGCAATGCGATGGATGATGCGCATGTTTGGGATACTGAGCACAATCATTCTAGCCAGATTGTTAACACCAACTGACTTCGGCATCGTTGCACTGGCACTTATCGTTGTCGGACTTCTGGAAGTGCTCTCGTGGACAGCTATTGATCTGGCGCTAATTCAAAGACAGGAAACATCACGGGAACACTACGACACGGCATGGACAATTCAAATTTTACAAGGATTGTTTATCGCGTTGTTACTTGTCGTTATATCGCCTCATGCCGCCAGTTACTTTGATGAACCCGCACTCATTGATGTTGTTTATATACTGGCGCTCAAATCTTTTATTGCCGGATTTCAGAATATTGGGATCGTTGATTTCCGCAAAAATCTGAACTTTACTAGAGAATTTAATTTTCACTTGTATAAAAAAGCATTCGCTTTTTTATTTGTCGTCAGCCTGGCATTCATTCACAAAAGTTATTGGGCTTTAGTGTATGGAATGCTGGCGGCAGCAGTCATTGATGTCATAATCAGTTACCGCATGCATCCATTCCGTCCACGTATCTCACTAGCACGTATTCGAGACATTTGGTCGTTCTCTCAATGGATCCTATTATCCAGATTGGGGTATTTCTTAAATCAGAAAACCGATCAGTTTATAATAGGCGGCACATCGGAAACCGGGGCTATGGGCGTCTATCATATGTCCACCGAGATTGGAACAATGCCGTCAAACGAAGTAGTGATGCCTTTACGTCGCGCCTTTTTCCCAAATTTTGCAAAAATAGCGCATATACCGGAAGAATATAAAAAATATATCCTGAATACGATCGGCATCATGAGCGGTCTGATTCTTGCGTCTGGCATCGGGCTATCTTCAATTTCTTATGATTTTGTGCTGCTTGTATTAGGCGAAAAATGGATTGATGCTATTCCATTAATACAACTATTAGCAGTCTTTGGTGTCGCAGCAGCACTTTCTTCTTCGATGGAATTGTTGCTACTCGTGTCAAACAGAGGTGATCTTTCGACAATCGAGTCATGGATACAACTCGCGGTACTGATCCCCGTTGTATGGTATACCGCGCACACTTATGGCGTTTATGAAGTTGCGCTCAGCAGAACAATTATTGCCGGTATTTTTGTATTTCTCATGATTTATTTGCTTACACTCGCCACGCCGGTAAGCTATATATCCGTTGTTGGCGTGATATGGAGACCCATTCTAGCTTCAATTATCATGTATTTTATGGTCAAACTCTGTCATCAGGATAACCTGGATTATATTATTCTTAGGCTTTTAATGGACATCACGGTCGGCGCAGTCTCTTATCTGGTCAGCATATATGTCTTATGGATCATGACCGGACGAGCAGAAGGCATGGAGCAGAATCTAATCTCAAAAATCGCGCTTTTCATCAACAAAAAAAAGCAAAGAATGCATTAACGCTACTTCACTATTCGGTCATACCTGGTCATTCTATCGATGACTTTAAGAAAACACGAGATTGAATTCGAACATGAGCTATAGTCAAATCTGATGTATGGAGAGTCAAGTGGCTTTTTCTTTTTTTGTTCATTGCTAATTTCTCATTTCTCATCAAGTTCGTTAACAATTTATTTTTAATAAATTGTTATGTTGATTTACTATTATTCCAATATAAAATATCAAAAAATATATAATTTCTAAAAATAGTTAGACCCTTGTTAATGAAAAAGAAATACATCAGTCCTTTTTGTAACCATTGTGCTCCATTTATTTATTAATCAGGGTGTAATCATGACATTTTTGCTCCCTGGTTTTTGGCGAAGAATCATTTGCTTACTCTACGAATTTCTTATTCTGCTCGCAATCGTTTTTATTGCCAGCTTCATTTTTCATCTTGTTTTTCGCGATACAAACGCCAGCTACTTCAAACCGATATATCAATTTTATCTATTGCTTATAATGGGTTACTACTTTATCTGGTTCTGGACTCACGGCGGACAGACACTGGCGATGCAAACATGGAAAATACGCATTGTTACCAGTGAAGGACAAAAGCTAAACAATCGTATAGCGATCATTCGTTATTTATTGGCAGTCACAGGAACCTTATTTCTAGGCGCAGGTTTTTTATGGGCCTTAATCGACCGGGAACACTTATATCTTCATGATCGTCTGGCGGGCACACGTTTAATAAAAATAGTCGCTTAGGTTCGTCTTTGAAAATTCAAAGTTTTAAATAAAACGAGGCAAAAACAAAAAAACCTGACATCACATATGATTGATATATAGGTAGAAATCTATTCTTAGTAACAAATGTCATGACAAAATCTGTATTTTTTAGCGATGCTTTTAAAACTCAGTCTCAACGTCAAATCGAGCTCTCCTGTCTTATTACTCAATGACATGCCTGTATCAATTTATTCTTCTTATTCAATCCATCGCTTTTATCTATCGGCATAGAATCCATCCGTAGACCAACATTGACTTTAAGTAATAAACGTGGCAAGTTAGCTCATTACAATGTTGTCAGACTGATATGCTAGAATTTCCCGTTTTATCAGTGCATGTATCAAATATAAATTATCAGCGAATCATGACGTAAGAGCATAAGCATTATCAACAAAACATCAAGTATTCCCAACGCCGGTCTGAGGATATTTCCATATGTCTACATTAATAGCTACAAAACCCGTCTATTTGAAGTCATTGCAAAATGAATATGCGATTGGTTTTTTTTGGATATTATTGTGTAGCGTGACGATTTGTATTTTTCTATTTGATCTTAATACACCGCTTGGCGTAGCAGCAGGCACACCTTACGCCTTAGTCATTTTTGGCAGTCTGTGGTTAAAAAGCAATCAAAGCACTTATGTTTTCGTCTTTACCAGCACGTTGCTTACTGTTGCCGGCTTCTTTCTTTCTCCGGGATATATCGTTCCGATAGATATCGTTTTGACCAATCGCTTCCTTGCTTTATTGGTTATCGCATGCACAGCATTCATGGTTATCAAAATAAAGATTGCAAATCAGGAGCTTACATCAAAGAGAACAGATCTGTACATTGATGCACAAACGCATTGCAAAACAAACCGCGCTTTTGTGCTGGAATTGAACGCCGAAATCAGAAGATGTAAAAGATATAATCATAACTTGTCATTAGCCATTTTTGATGTAGATCATTTTTCCCGGCTTACGAGCGAACACGATAAAAAAAATGAACATTATAAAAATCATCTGATCAAGTGGCTGTCCAAGGAAATTAGCAAATCCATACGAAATTCCGATCAGCCCTACCGCGTCGGTTCGGACCGATTCGCAGTCATATTTGTTGAAACTGATATTCATGAAGCAAAAGAAGTATGCAATGCTCTGCGGGAAAAGATCTTCAGAGCCAACCAATCTGAGTTTTATCCTAGTTTCACTGTCAGTATCGGTATAGCCGCACTCGAGGCCGGTGACAATAGACGCAAGCTGTATAAACGTGCAGAGCAAGCTTTAATAAATGCTAAGGAAAACGGCAGAAATCAAGTATCGACACTTCCGGAAATCAAACGTAACAACAAACCATTAATTCCGGCAATTTTGCTACGTTCCAGAACAGGCTAACACAAACCTTTGACTTCCAAAAAACAACTAAACTTAGAATATTCTTGATTTTCATTTAGAAATTCCCAAATTTCCAATCCGGCGCCTTCTTTAGCGGATTATCTTATATAATCCAAACCTCATTTGATCAAGTTAAGCTTAAATGCTTGAATCTATCCATGAGTTTGATAAATAAATCAATGGCCAGTAAATCAAACGGGCGTTCACTGACACCGCGCGTTTCCCGTCTGTTGCGCGAATCGGGCTGGCTTCTATTGCTGGGCGCGGCGCTGTATCTCATTTTAATTTTTTACAGCTATAACCGCGGAGACCCTGGCTGGTCTCACAGCGGTGATTATGACCATATTCAAAATGCCGGTGGATATGCCGGTGCCTGGATTGCTGATTTTCTGCTTTACCTGTTTGGTGTATCAGCATGGTGGTGGGTAATTTTTTTTGGCGCCACCGTTTTCTGGAGTTATCGCCGTATTGATGCCGGAGGTATTTTTGATCACCAATCGATAGCACTTTTATTCGGTGGTTTCCTGCTTTTACTTTTTGCGAGTTGCGGACTTGAGTCGCTACGCTTTCACACGCTTAACATTGCATTACCCTATCAACCGGGTGGCATACTGGGCGAGACTACCAGCCATCACTTATCCGGCCTCTTCGGATTTACAGGCACAACAATGATATTTCTGATTCTGATAGCAATCGGTTTCAGTCAATTCACCGGACTATCCTGGGTACGCTTTGTCGAAAAAATAGGTGAGGTCATTGAAAACTGCGTTTCGTTGCTGCAACAGGCATGGCTCAACAAAAATAATCAATACAATAGCCCGGTTAATACTGTCGTTGAAACTGAAGATTCATTCAGAATCGACAGAAAACAATCCAGTGAAGACGCACCCATTCACATTGAATTACCTTCGGAAACGTTTGCAAAAACCGAGCGTGTTCTAAAGGAAAAACAAAAATCAATTTTTACAAGCTCTTCAGAAACGTTGCTACCACCATTGCATTTACTCGATGAATCGGAAAAAGACGTCGAAGTTTTAACAAAAGACGCCTTGGAGAGTGTTTCGCGCTTGATCGAGAACAAACTTAAAGAGTTTGGCGTAACAGTTAAAGTCGTCGCAGCTTATCCGGGGCCGGTGATCACGCGCTATGAAATTGAACCCGCGGTAGGTGTCAAGGGCAGCCAGATCATTAATCTGATCAAGGATCTGTCACGAGCGTTAACTGTCGCCAGCATCCGTGTCGTAGAAACGATACAGGGAAAAACCACAATGGGACTGGAGATTCCTAATCCGAAGCGCCAGATTGTGCGTTTAGTAGAAATTCTCAGTTCACAATCCTATATTAATACGGCATCGCCGCTGACCCTTGCTTTAGGCATGGACATCAGCGGACGACCAGTCGTGTCCGACTTGGCAAAAATGCCACATGCACTGGTTGCAGGGACAACCGGATCGGGAAAATCGGTGGCAATAAATGCTTTCATATTAAGCTTGATTTACAAAAGCACTCCGGAACAAGTACGCCTTATTCTGGTTGATCCCAAAATGCTGGAACTTTCTGTTTATGAGGGCATCCCGCACCTTCTGACCCCGGTTGTAACGGACATGAGTGAAGCTGCCAGCGCATTACGCTGGTCAGTTGGCGAAATGGAGCGCCGTTACAAACTGATGTCGTCACTGGGTGTACGTAATCTGAACGGCTATAATCAGAAAGTACGTGAAGCCGCCAAAAATGAAGCGCCATTATTCAATCCATTGACAGCACAGCATGACACGCCAGAGCAACTTGAAGAACTGCCACTCATTGTTGTTGTGATTGATGAACTGGCAGATTTAATGATGGTGGCAGGTAAAAAGGTGGAGCAATTAATCGCCAGACTTGCGCAAAAGGCTCGCGCGGCTGGCATTCATCTGTTACTTGCAACGCAACGTCCTTCGGTTGACGTGATTACCGGGTTGATTAAAGCTAATATTCCGACCAGAATTGCATTTCAGGTATCCAGCAAAATTGATTCACGTACGATCCTGGATCAGTCGGGCGCGGAAACTCTGCTTGGGCAGGGTGACATGCTTTATCTGCCACCCGGCACCGGTTTTCCTCAACGTGTGCACGGCGCCTATGTTGCCGATCATGAAGTGCATAAAGTCGTGGAATATCTCAAAGAACTCGGTGAACCCTGTTACATCGAGGACATACTGCATACCGGAGATGAAGAAAACAGCGCCGAAACGCTTGGCGATAGCGCAAAACAAAATGGCGGAGAAATCGATCCGCTTTATGACGAAGCTGTGCAGATTGTACTCAAAACCCGGCGGGCTTCAATCTCACTGGTGCAAAGAAATTTGCGCATCGGCTATAATCGTGCGGCACGCCTCATTGAAGACATGGAACGCGCCGGACTGGTATCAACCATGCAAGGCAATGGAAATCGCGAAGTACTTGTTCCAGCACGCAATGATTAATTTCTGACTTTGGGCCATTGTTGATAGTATGAATCTTTCTTTTCTTCGCAGTACATTTCTTTTGTGTATTCTATGGCTATGCACGTCAAGCAGCGTAGCGGAAACGGCTATCGACAATCTGAAGCTTTTTATTCAACAGACGCAGACTGTGCAAGCCCACTTTTCCCAAGCACTGGCGGATAGAAACGCACGTATTATCCAAAGATCCAGCGGCATAATGCAATTTGAACGTCCCGATAAGTTTCGCTGGATTTATAAAACACCTTATGAGCAATCTATCATCGGTGATGGTGAAAAAGTCTGGTTTTACGACCATGATCTGAATCAGGTTACCGTACGTGAATTCAACATCGCGATCGGCAGCAGTCCAGCCGCACTGCTTGCTGGCAGCGGCACCATTGAAGAAAATTTTGCACTTGTCAACCTCGGAAAGCAGGAAGAAATTGAATGGCTCGAAGCGACCCCAAAAAACAAGGACAGCACCTTTGAATTCATTCAAATGGGATTCTCACAGCAGGGTGAACTGCAATTTATGGCGCTACGCGATAATTTTGGACAGACAACGTACCTTACTTTTTCCGAATTGAATAAAAACCCGAAATTACCGGATGATGCATTCAGATTTGTTCCACCTGAAGGTGTAGACATCATCAGTGAGTAACTTATTTCCGGCATCTTCTCCACAATCGCCGCTTGCAGAACGACTACGACCTAAAGTACTGCGTGACATTATCGGCCAGGCACATCTTCTTGATGCGGGAAAACCGCTACGAATTGCTATCGAATCCGGAAATCCGCATTCGATGATATTATGGGGACCACCCGGCACCGGCAAAACTACCCTCGCGCAACTGATGTCAAGCGCCTTTAATGCCGAATTCATCGCCGTTTCCGCTGTATTGTCGGGTATTAAAGAGATTCGTAATGCAATCGAGAAAGCCCAGTTAGTTCTGCAGCAAAATGGCCGCCACACCATACTGTTTGTAGATGAAGTACATCGTTTTAACAAATCTCAGCAAGACGCCTTTCTACCCCATGTCGAGCAGGGTCTGATCACGTTCATCGGCGCAACGACAGAAAATCCTTCATTCGAAGTGAACAGCGCTCTGCTTTCCCGTGCACAGGTTTATAATCTGACACCGCTATCCGGAACAGACCTCGCTCAGATTCTCGATCGCGCATTAAACATTACACGCTGCCAACAGTGCTTCAATGATGACAGCCGCGGCTTGATTATTGCTTATGCGGACGGCGATGCGCGACGTTTGCTCAACCTTTTTGAGCAGTTAATTCTTGCCGCGGAAACGAAAAGTATCATCGAAATTACGACTGAATTCGTACAAAATACACTTTCACGCCATTCTCGTCGTTTTGATAAAGGTGGTGATGCGTTTTACGATCAAATTTCAGCACTGCACAAATCCGTTCGGGGATCTTCGCCGGACGCTGCGCTATATTGGTTGTGCCGCATGCTGGATAGCGGTACCGATCCGGATTATATTGGCCGTCGTTTGATCCGCATGGCGATTGAAGATGTCGGACTGGCCGATCCACGCGCGTTGCAGATGACGTTGAGCGCCTGTGACACCTATGAACGATTAGGCAGTCCGGAGGGCGAGCTCGCCCTGATTCAAGCCGCTCTGTATCTATCCTGTGCGCCGAAAAGCAATGCCGCTTATATAGCGTACAAAAAAATGCAATCGTTTATTGCGCAGGATCAATCCCGTCCTGTTCCTATTCATCTGCGTAATGCACCGACCCAATTAATGCAGCAAATGGGTTATGGGCGCAATTATCGCTACGCGCATGACTATCCTGAGGCTTATGTTGCCGGTGAGAATTATTTTCCGGACGACTTTCCTGACACTCGATTCTATCAACCCACGGATAATGGACTGGAAGCAAAAATCAAGGAAAAATTAAATTATCTACGCAGTCTGGATCAAAAAGTTAAAAAATCTTCTGAAGATGTATAAGATTAACATCGATTAAAACAATCCAGCGATATACCACGCACCCGGAGTTTTTACATGCTCGATATTCAACTATTACGCACTGATCTTGAACGCATCACGCACAAATTGGCCGGCCGGAATTATCTGTTCCCTGTCGATCGATTCAATCAGCTCGAACAAGAACGCAAAATCATCCAGACCCAGACCCAGGAACTACAGGCAAAACGCAATGCCGCATCTAAAAATATCGGACTGGCCAAAAGTAAAGGGCAGGATGTCTCTGAGATCCTTGCCGAAGTTGCGCATTTGGGCGATGCACTCAAACTATCCGAAAACAAACTGGAACAGATTCAGTCGGAATTACAGTCCATCCTGCTCGAGGTACCCAACCTGCCGCATGACAGCGTACCGGAAGGCAGTGGTGAAGAGGATAATCAGGAGATTCGGCGCTGGGGAGCGATTCCTGCTTTTGATTTCGAGATCAAAGATCACGTCAGTATCGGTGAAAGTCTGAAGATGCTCGATTTTGAAACCGCCGCAAAACTCAGTGGCGCGCGTTTCAGTCTTATGAAAAATAATCTGGC
The DNA here is from genome assembly GCA_020852475.1 of Nitrosomonas sp. Classification (GTDB taxonomy): domain Bacteria; phylum Pseudomonadota; class Gammaproteobacteria; order Burkholderiales; family Nitrosomonadaceae; genus Nitrosomonas. The sequence continues at coordinate 2,287 of JADZAR010000075.1, read as the reverse complement.
GCGCCTGCACCGTGCGCTGGCGCAATTTATGCTGGATACGCATGTTCAGGAACATGGTTATGTTGAAGTCTATGCACCCTATCTGGTCAATCAAGGCAGCCTGCAAGGCACCGGTCAGCTGCCAAAATTTGAAGAAGATCTATTTATCGTGTCTGCCGGAAGCAGTAAAAAGGATCCTCTGGAGCAGCATGACCATTTTTATCTGATTCCGACGGCTGAAGTGCCTATCACTAATATCGTGCGTGACGAAATTATCGCGCTTAAAGCATTGCCACTCAAATTTGTCGCGCACACACCCTGCTTTCGCTCCGAGGCAGGCAGTTATGGCCGGGATACCCGTGGATTGATACGCCAGCACCAGTTTGACAAGGTTGAGCTGGTGCATATCGTGCATCCGGATCAATCTTACGCCGCACTGGAAGAATTAGTCGGCAATGCGGAAAGGATATTGCAGAAATTGGGACTGCCCTACCGAGTTATCGCACTGTGCACAGGCGATATGGGTTTCTCCGCAGCGAAAACCTATGATATCGAGGTCTGGTTGCCCGCACAAAACACTTATCGTGAAATTTCATCCTGCAGCAATTGCGAAGCTTTTCAGGCAAGACGCATGCAGGCGCGTTTTCGCAACGAAAATGGCAAACCCGTTCTGTTACATACTTTAAACGGTTCCGGTCTCGCTGTCGGCAGAACATTGGTCGCTGTGCTGGAAAATTTTCAGAATGCTGATGGCAGTGTTTCCATTCCAGAAATATTACAGCCTTACATGAACGGACTTGACCGACTGCGGACAGCAGGAGGAAAATGAAAGCCGAATGATTACATTTCAAACGATGGAGTAACCAAAACATGCAGAACGAAAACAGCGAAGCGCAAAACGGACAACCAGACTCAACCGCTGATAATACCCGAATTAAAGATGACTTAACCCAGCTCGAACACGAGATACATAATGCGCTGGTGGATGGCGTCAATATCCGTGAAACCGTTCATAACCTGACCCTGCGTGCAATCAATGCAGACCGACTTAATATTGATTCAATCCGCCGTATTACAACTGCTGTAGTCAACGGTGTACAGGAAGGCGCGCAAAAACAACTCGTTGCCGCATCAAACCAGACGGAAGCGGCAAAATCACAAATTACGGAAGCTGTCTCGGGCTTGGATTCTGCTCTGGCACGCGTAGCCGAAGCAACAAAACTTGCAATGCAGGAAGCTGCCGGACGTGCACATAAATTTTCTGACAAAGAATTAGTACGCACCAAATCAGATCTTGAAGGGCTTGAAAGCATTCTTCTCGACACACTGCAAAATACAGCTTCGGGAGCCAAAGGTGTGTTATCCGACATCTTGCACGATATTGCAACACACGCTAAAAATAACGGCACAGTCGTAGGCGCGCAGTTGAAGGAAACACTCGCTATTTTTGCACAACAAGCGGCATCCATCAGCCATGTCCAGCTTGACGCAGGCGCACACCTGGCGCAATCGACAGCGGACTTTATTCAGAAAATCGCTTCAGGCGTATTATCAGGCATAAAAGACCATACACAGCCGAAAAAATAACTGTTGCCGATGAACGTTTATCCATTAGCGCGCTTTACCGGTCAGAATGTTTGGAATAAACCATGAGGTTACCATTTTCACAGGCTTGCATCTTCTGATGCCAGTATCGGGGGCGTGCCTGACGCCAGCCTGCAACAGACAACCCATGTTGCTCCAATCGAATCAATACAGCACCATTGCAATCACTGCGCAGCGTCGTGGCACCGATTTCCTGATAACGCGCCACCACTTCTGACCGTGGATGCCCGAAGCGATTCCGGTAGCCGACGGTAAATATTGAGAATTCAGGATTAACATGGCGCACAAATACTGCACTTGATGACGTAAGACTGCCGTGATGTGGTGCGATAAGCACTGTTGAAGGCAATTTGTACGCTGCATGCTCCAGCAATTTCTGTTCGGATTGCCATTCAATATCGGCGGGTATGAGCACACTGCCGTACTCGGTCGTGATTTTCAGCACACAACTACTGGAATTGGTTTTACGTTGCGGATTCTGATAAATCTCAGCAGGCGGGTACAAAATTTCAAACTGCACGCCATTCCAATGCCATGACTGTCCTGCATGACATTGGCTATGCGCTTCTGTTACATGTTGCGCTGTTTGCGCAATCGCGTGCGCCTGATCCAATGAAGACACGAATGCGTTCACGGGCCAGGTCTGTAGAATGGATAAAGCACCGCCACTGTGATCGGAATCCGCATGCGAAACGATCATTTT